>NZ_JBEOVN010000133.1:0-21778 GCF_040295565.1 Streptomyces sp. NPDC002785
TGCTCGAGCGCAGCCGAGAGCTTGGGGAAGGAGCCATGGTGATTGACGACAACGCGGCAGATGTGCGTGCCCAGCCCCGCGACGCCGCCCCCCATTTGCCGGTCGGTCTAAGTCCAGGGAGTCCGGGTCCGCACCGTGTAGCCTCCCGCCCTCGCGGGACAACTGCGTATCGGACAGGTTCGCACCGGCCAAGGTCGCATCGGGCAAGTCCGCGCCGAGGAGGGCTGCGCCGGACAGGTCCGCATTGATCAGGCTCGCGCCGGACAGGTCCGCGCCAGGTGGACGCGCCGCTCCTGGACGTGGCGCGGTTTCGCCGCAGGCCCGGCCGGAGCAGCCGGCCGGGCGTCGGTCTGCTGTTGTCCGTACCGGCTGGTCCGCCACAGTCGCCCTCGGTATCGCCGGGCTGGAATCCCAGCAGTAGCCGCCGCGCGCCGGCCGGAGCCGGCCAACGGCCCGCGTGCGCTATAGTTGATCTTGGCAGTCCGCCGCAACTCACGGCGACTGACGCTGCGTTGGTGGTCCAAGGAAAGACGCCCCGCTTCCTGCGGGGAAATGCAGGTGCAAGGCCTGCCCAGCGCTCGCTCACGAAGCCCTTCCCCCCACCGGGGAAGGGCTTCGTCACGTTCCCCGTGTGCCCTGGAGAACTTCCGCGCGGCCCTCAGCCACGAAGTCCCCTACGACAGCGACCGCGAGGCACCGTGATCCACCAGGTCCGGCAGACCCGCCGTCCCAGCAGACGACCGGCTGCTCACCTCTTCGCGCTCGCCTCCGACAGCGTCTCCATGACGTCCACGAACCCCTTCTTGTCCGCGACGAGCCGCCCATGACGCACCATCTGAAACGTCACCCTGGTGTTTACGATGCGCGGATACGCGGAAGAGCCGAGCATGTCCTTGTAGCGCCAGCGCAGCACCGGCGTGAGGCCGCCGGTGTCGACGGGGGCGCCGTGGTTGAGGGCGGAGACGAGTTTCCCGGCGGTGATCTGCGGGGCGTCGACCGACTTCACGAGTTCGTTCAGCGCGGTGTACGCGATCCACGTGGTCTGCACCCCGGTGTCGTCCGGGTCGATCCGGTTGTCGCCGAAGGCGTGCTTACGGATCACCTCCCGCATCCGGTCCCAGCGGGCGTCGCCCGAGTCCGGGTACCAGCCGGTGAGGTAGGCCCCCTCGAACGGGCTGTTCCGGCCGCCGGTGCTGTCGATCAGCGGCTGCCCGACACTGCCGAGGACGGACGAGATCCGCACGTTCCCGTACGACGGTTCGAGTCGGCGGAAGGAGTCGAAGAAGGTCTCCGTACGGTCCTCGAGCACGGCCGTCACACAGCCGTCGTTCGTCCCCGCCGCCTGGAGCGCCCGCCCGGCGGCCTCGTCGTACGAAGTGGCCGTCTCCGCGGCCCGGATGTCGGCGGGCTCGGGCCGACCGGCCTCGGTGAGACCGGTTTTGAGGAGCCAGGCCTGGCCGTCGCCGCCCAGGGTGTCGGGCCGCACCACGGACACCCGCTCGCAACTGCGGGCGAGTTGCTGGGCATTGCCCGCGAGCAGCGCCGCCTGGCCGCCGTTGATGGGGTAGGAGTTGTAGCTGGTGAATTCCTCGTCGGAGGCCCCGTAACCGCCGATGTAGGGGATTCTGGCGCCCTCCAGCGGCGCCATGAACGACGACCCGTGCCGGCTGTACGCGCCGACGACCGCCACCGCCTTCTCCTTGGTGGCCAGCCGGGCGCAGTTTGCCGCGCCGGCCGAGGTGTCCGCCTCGTCGCAGGTGACGACGCGCAGCTTGTGTCCGTCGAGCCCGCCGTTGCTGTTGGCCCAGCGGGCGTATGTGCGCGCCATGGCGGTCATGCCCGCCATGTTCACCGTGTCCGGTCCTGTGGCGCCGCCCGGAGCCCACGTCACGACGGTGAGGGGCTCCCTGGAGTTCCCCGAGGCCCCAGGGAGCACACCGCAACCGGTGACCAGCAATGCCCCGACCGCCGCCGTACGTGTGAGGAGCTTGTAGGGGCGGGGGGAGGTGAGGCGTCGCCGTCCGGTCATGGGCATGAACATTCCGCGCGCGGGGTAACGCCGCTGTGTGCTCCGCGCAACGCTCGGTGATGTCCAGGTGAATTACAGGGGCCTGTGCAGGGAGCCGGGAAGGGAACGTACGATCGACAACCGTGCAGCAAGGTTCGGAGAACACTTCCCGTCGCGGCCGTCGCTCCTCCACCATGGGCGGCATGCCGCTGAATGACATGCCTTGGTGGCGCTGGCGCAGCAACGTGCGCTCGGCGCTGCACATGCTCTCCGACCCCGTCTTCCACCACGAGTGCTGGCTGGCCGGCCGGGAAGGGTACGGCGACGTCACCGACGCCGTGTACCGCCTGGTCGAGGACACCTGGCTGGACAACTGGTCCGCCGAGAAATACGTCGGGACGATCTTCCGTGACTCCGGCGAGGCCGCCCTCGTCGACGTCGCCGTGCTCCGGGTCCTGCGCATCATGCACCAGGTCGGCGCGGACGCCCCCGTTTCGGCGTATCTGGAGCACCACGGCTGGCCGGAGGCCGTACGGGCCGCCCGCGAGGCCCATGTGCTGCTCGCCACCAACGACGGCGACGACCCGGACGCGCCGCCGCGCTCCCTGGACGTGCTCCGCATCATGACCAGGTCGGCCTGATTCCGCTCCGGTGTGGCACGCTACGGGAATGACCGCGCCGCAGCCTGCTGAGACCACGCCGGAGCAGTACGTCCTCACGCTCTCCTGCCCGGATAAGACGGGCATCGTGCACGCCGTGTCGAGCTATCTCTTCATGACCGGCTGCAATATCGAGGACAGTCAGCAGTTCGGCGACCACGACACGGGTCTGTTCTTCATGCGTGTCCACTTCTCGGCGGACAGCCCGGTGACCGTGGAGAAGCTGCGGGCCAGCTTCGCCGCGGTCGGCGACTCCTTCCGGATGGACTGGCAGATCCACCGCTCCTCGGAGCGGATGCGGGTCGTGCTGATGGTCAGCAAGTTCGGGCACTGCCTCAACGATCTGCTGTTCCGCTCCCGGATCGGGGCGCTGCCGATCGAGATCGCCGCCGTCGTCTCCAACCACACGGACTTCGCCGAGCTCGTCGCCTCGTACGACGTCCCCTTCCGGCACATCCCGGTGACCAAGGAGAACAAGGCCGCCGCGGAGGCGGAGCTGCTGGAGCTGGTCCGCGAGGAGAGCGTCGAGCTGGTCGTCCTCGCCCGCTACATGCAGGTCATCTCGGACGATCTGTGCAAGCAGCTGAGCGGCCGGATCATCAACATCCACCACTCCTTCCTGCCGAGCTTCAAGGGCGCGAAGCCGTACCACCAGGCGCACGCCCGCGGTGTGAAGCTGATCGGTGCGACGGCGCACTACGTGACGGCCGATCTCGACGAGGGGCCGATCATCGAGCAGGAGGTCGAGCGGGTGGGCCACGGCGTCACGCCGGACCAGCTGGTCGCCATCGGGCGCGATGTGGAGTGCCAGGCGCTGGCGCGGGCGGTGAAGTGGCACGCGGAGCGCCGCATCCTGCTCAACGGGCGCCGCACGGTGATCTTCGCGTAGCGCGAAGGGCCGACAGCTCTCAGAGCCGGCTCAGCGACGCCGCCGCGAACAGTACGTCGCGGATCGCCTCGCGGTCGCCCTGCTGACCGGCCGCAGCCTCCACCGGCGGCACGTGCCCGGCCGTCAACTGGCAGAACTCGACGCTGTCCAGCGCGACCTGCGCCACCGCGTGCGCGGGCGAGCCGACCGCGGCCGGGGAGTCCAGCGGGATGTACCAGTCCCCGCCGCCCGAGCCCTCGACCTCCAGATGCAGCGAACGGCCCGGTGAACCGGCCGTCACCAGCCGGCGGGCGGGCCCGGCCAGCCCCGACCTGCGGCGCTCGGCAAGAGCCGCCGGGAGGAGCCGGGTCGCCAGGTCGATCATCCGGTGGAGATGGGCGGCCGACGGCGCCTCGTACGGATAGTCAACCGCCTGCGCGATGTCGCCGCCGTGCACCCAGCATTCGAAGGACCGGTCCAGCAGCGCGTCGTGCATCGGAAGGGCGAAGTCCCCGTACGAGACGGAGAGTTCGGCGACTCTGCGACCGGCGAAGGACACCGTACGGATGAGGGTGTGGCTCTGCTCGCGCCACGGCTCGTGGATCGCACGGGTGAGTGGCCGCCGGGTTCCCGACCAGTACTTCTCCGTGCGTACGCCGGGCGTGAGCGGCCAGTCGGCGCCCCGGCCCATGGCGCCGTCGCCGAGCGGTACGTCGATGCCGAGAGCGGTGCCGACCAGCCCGTCGACGGTCATGAGGTGGGCGATGACGCCCGCGACCGTCGTCTTGCGATTGACCTCCTGCTCGCCCTCGAACCACTTCAGCCGCACCGGGGCGTGCCACTCTGAGCTGCCGATGTCACGCAGCAGCGCGTCGAGCCGCGCGGTCTCCGCGTCGTACGGGGCGGCCCAGTCGGGCACCGGGATGTCGGCCGGGCGGCGGCTCAGACAGGTGTCGATCACCCGGGAACGCAGTGTCGGATCGAGATCCAGGCTGCGGTCGGTCTGCAGCAGGCCGACCGCGTCGCGCAGCCGCAGGGCCTCGTCCGCACACGCGGCGCACACGGTCAGGTGCGCCTCGACGGCCTCGGTCTCCTCCGCCGAGCAGGCGGCCAGGGCCCAGGCGCCGAGGAGGGCCTTGAGGACGCGATGGGGCAGCATCAGCGCCGGTGCGGTCGACGGGTCCGGTGGTGCCACGGCAGATTCCGGTTCCGGTGTCGCCGGCTGCGGGGCCGGTCGCGGCTCCTCGGGCACGGGCGGCGGCAGGGGGACGGCATCGAGGTCGAAGTCGTCCGCGGCGGCCCGCGGTCCCGGAATGCGCCGCGCGTCCACCACCTCGTCGTCGCGTCGGTCGCCCTCGCGTCCGTTCGCTTCGTCGTCGCCGGTCACAGCGGCCGTCCGTATCCGGGCGGCGACGACCCCTCCAGCGGGCGGGTGTGCGCGGTGGAGAGCAGCTGCAGCCCGAGCCGCAGCCGACGGCGGGCCTCGTCCTCGGTGACCCCGAGGTCGGCTGCCGTCTGCCGGTAGCACCGGCGCTGCATGTACGCGAGCTCCAGCGCGGCCCGCAGCGGGGCGGGCATGGACGCCACGATGTAGTCGGCGCGGGCCGCGGCCGTGGCCCGGCGCACCCGCTCCTCCAGATCGGCCCCTGCCTCCTCGTCCGTGCCGCCCGGGAGGCTGCCCTCCTCGCGCAGCCGCCGCACGGACTGGCGGTGCGTGAGACGAGCCACCCAGGCCCGCATCGAGCCCTGCTTCGGGTCGTACGCGTCGGGGTTCTCCCACACGTGGCCGAAGACCTCGCGGGTCACCAGATCGGCAGCGGTCTCGTCGTCGAGTATCCGGTGCGCCTGGCTGTGCACGAGCGAGGCGAACCGGTCGTAGAGCTCGCCGAGAGCAGCCGCCTCACCGCGCGCCAGCCGCTGCTGCATCTTGCGGTCCCAGCGGGGTGGTGCGTTCTTCGGCATACGACCCCCAGCCCTGTTCCCCTCATCACATCGAATGTAGTCGGCGGCACTGATGATGCACGTCCTTTACGGCAAGTACGCCCCTGATGAGGCCCGGGATGATAGGGAATGCGCCATCCGACGACGAGGGTCCCGGTTGTGTCATGCCGGGCGGCCCGGTGTTTCATGAGGCTGCCGCGGGGGCAGCGGCGAGAGGGAACGGAAACTTCCGGAACGTCGGAATCCCCGCAACGAGAGGCCCAGTCCCGTGAGGAGTCCTCGTCTTCCTGGAAACCACCCACCAACTGCAACCACCCACGCCCCCTGGATCACCCAGGAACGATCCCGGAGGCCGCTGAAAGTGGCTGAAACGGTGCAGGGCGACTGGACCGTGCTGCGCATACGGGGCGAACTGGATCTGGTGACCTCGCCCACCGTGCGCCAGTCCGTCCATGACGCGGTCGCCGTCGGCCGCCACGATGTGGTGCTGGATCTCTCCGAGGTCCTGTTCTGCGATTCCAGCGGCGTCGGCGTACTGATCGCGGCCCGCCGTCTGCTGCGCTCCTGCGGGGGCCGGCTGCGGCTGATCCTGCCGGCCCGCGGTGCGGAAGAGGGGTCCCACGTCAACCGGGTGCTCGCCGCCCTCGGCGTACGTCGCCTGTTCGACGTCTACCCCGACCGGTACGCGGCCGTCGACGACGAGGCCCGGCCGCTCCCGGCGTGAAGCCGGTCCCATGACCAGGGTTGTAACGCCGGTGGCGCGCGTAAGTGACACGTGACGTCTGTCGACGTCGTACGCTCCCCGCATGGACAGCGCAGAATATGAGCGCAAGATCGCCTTCCGCTTCGCCGCCTTCGACCAGGACGGCAACGGATGCATCGATCGCGCGGATTTCAGTGCCGCCGCGGCCCGTCTGCTCGCCGAATTCGGCACGACGGCCCGCTGCGACAAGGGCCAGGCGCTCTACACCGGGGCCGAGGCCTTCTGGCAGGGCATGGCGGGCATCGCCGATGTCGACGGGGACCAGCGCGTCACCCGGGAGGAGTTCGTGGGCGGGGCCGTGAAACGGCTGCGCGACAACCCGGAGCGCTTCGCGGAGATCGCCCGCCCCTTCCTGCGCGCCGCGATCGCCGTGGCGGACCAGGACGACGAGGGCGCGGCCCGCGTACCCGCTGTGGAGCGGGCGCTGAAGGTGCTGGGCGCGAGCGCGCAGACGGCGGCTTTCGCGGCGCGGAACCTGGACGCGGACCAGGACGGCAAGGTCGCCGAGAACGAGGCGGTGGCGGCGTTCGCCGCCTATTTCACGGTGATCGAGCCGGACGCGTAGCCGATTCGTCCGGCAGCCGATCCGTCCGGCAGCCGATTCGTCCTCAGTCGCCGGACGGGCTCAGAAGCTGGCCTCGGGCGCCGGGCGGGCAGGGGGCGGAGAACCGCTCCCGCAGCCGGTACTTCAGTACCTTCCGCAGCGCCTCGTTGCGCGGCAGCGCCGCCACCACCTCCAGCTGTTCCGGCAGCTTGTGCACGGAGAGGCCCTCCGCCCGCAGATAGCCGGTGATGTCCGGCAGGGCCAGGGGGGCGGCGCCCGTCGGCTGTTCCACGACCGCGCAGACGCGTTCGCCGCGCTCCGGGTCCGGAAGCCCGATCACCGCCACGTCCCCGACGCCCGGGTGCCGGTGCAGCAGGTCCTCTATCTCCTTGGCGGAGATGTTCTCGCCCTTGCGGATGATGACGTCCTTGAGCCGCCCGGTGAGTACCAGGTGCCCGCTCGCCTCGACATGGCCGACGTCGCCGGTGATCAGGAACCCTTCCGCGTCGAAGACCGCCGCCGACGCCTCCGGGTTCAGATAGCCCTTGCAGACGGCTTCCCCACGGAGCCGTACCTCGCCGTCCGTGCCGTACGGCAGTGGTCTGCCGTCCTCGTCGGTGATCCGTATCTCCATGCCCTCGGGCGGGCGCCCTTCCGTCCCGGCGAGGTTTTCCGCCGTGTCGTCGGGGGCGCCCATCGTGATCATGGGGACCTCGGTCATGCCGTACCCGTGGGTGAGCTGGATGCCCATCTCCCGTACCACCGCGCGGTAGATCTCCGGCGGCTTCGGCGCCCCGCCGCCCGCCAGCAGCCGCAGGGTGGGGATCAGCTTCCGGTCCGGGGCCTTGCGCTGTTCGGTCAGGAACATCGAGTAGAACGCCGTGGACCCGCCCGCGACCGTCACCCCGTGGCGCCGGTAGCCCTCCAGCGCGTCCGGCATCGCGAAGTGCTCGAAGAGAACTGCCGGGAAGCCGTACAGCAGCAGCATCACCGCATAATCCGGCCCGCCGACATGGGCGAACGGGAAGGCCACCGAACCGATGTCGTCGGCCGACAGATGCAGCGCGTGGGCCAGGCAGGAGCCGCCCGCGATCAGGCTGCGGTCGGTGTGGAGGACCCCCTTCGGGTCGGAGGTGGTGCCGGAGGTCCAGTAGATCCAGCGCACCGCCGCCCCGTCGCCGGGCGGCGGCGGCAGCACGGACGGGTCGCCGTCCGGCAGCGACTCGTACGCCTCGAAGACCAGCGGCGGGTGCTCGGCCCCGGCGGCCAGCCGGTGTGCCATCGCCGTGTGGTCGAAGCCGCGCCAGGTGCCCGGCACGGCGAAGAAGCCGGCCTTCGACTCGCGCAGCGCGAACCCCACCTCGTGGTCCCGGTAGAACGGGATGACGGGGGTCTGTACGGCCCCGATGCGGGCGAGGGCGAAGGAGAGCAGCACCGTTTCGAGACGGGTCGGCAGCTGCCAGGCGACGACGCTGCCGGGGCGCACACCCATCCCCCACAGCCCGGCCGCGACCCGCTCGCAGCGGCTGCGCAGCTCGCCGAAGGTGAGGGTGCGGTCGTCCTGGATCAGGACGGGGCGGTCCGGGGTCAGCGCGGCCCGGCGCTCGATGAGCTCCCAGAAGGTGCCCGATGCGCCCAGGGCGTGTGCGGTCTCGTTCACTGCGTTCCCCGTTCCCTCGTAGCTGACGGGTAGTCAGATCGTGTCGAGAGCGTAGGGCGTCGCGCCTTGTCGGTCCAGGGGTGCGGGGCTAGCCTGAGTGCCGAACTGAATCTGACGAACCATCAGATGCGTGCAGTGTGCGCCGAAGGGGACACCATGACGGAACTGCCTCGGATCGTCAGCGTCGACGACCATGTGATCGAGCCGCCGCACCTCTTCTCGACCTGGCTGCCCGCTCGGTACCGCGAGCGCGGCCCGCAGCCGCTCACCGCGGGGATCGGCGAGCTGGCGTACACGGGGGGCAAGTACGTCATCACGATGGACCCGGACGGGCCGCCCACCGACTGGTGGATCTACGAGGACCTGAAGTTCCCGTACAAGCGGAACATCGCCGCCGTCGGCTTCGACCGCGACGACATGACGCTGGAGGGGATCACCCGGGCCGAGATGCGGCCCGGCTGCTGGGACCCGGCCGAGCGCCTCAAGGACATGGACCTCAACCATGTCGAGGCGAGCCTCTGCTTCCCCACCTTCCCGCGCTTCTGCGGCCAGACCTTCGCCGAGGCACAGGACAAAGAGGTGGCGGTGGCGTGCGTCCGCGCCTACAACGACTGGATGGTGGAGGAGTGGTGCGGCGACAGCGGCGGCCGGCTCATCCCGCTCTGCATCATCCCGCTCTGGGACATCGACCTGGCGGTCGCGGAGATCGAGCGGAACGCGGCGCGCGGGGTGCGGGCGGTGACCTTCTCCGAGATCCCCACCCACCTCGGGCTGCCGTCGATCCACACCGGCTACTGGGACCCGTTCTTCGCGGCCTGCCAGGAGACCGGCACGGTTGTCAACATGCACATCGGGTCCAGCTCGCAGATGCCCGCCGCCTCGCCCGACGCCCCGCCCGCCGTACAGGCAAGCCTCTCCTTCAACAACGCCATGGCCTCGATGATGGACTTCCTGTTCAGCGGTGTGCTGGTGAGGTTCCCCCGACTGAAGCTCGCCTACAGCGAGGGCCAGATGGGCTGGATCCCGTACGCCCTGGAGCGTGCCGACGACGTCTGGGAGGAGCACCGGGCCTGGGGCGGGGTGCGCGACCTGATTCCCGAGCCGCCGTCCACGTACTACTACCGGCAGATGTTCTGCTGCTTCTTCCGCGACAAGCACGGCGTCGCGTCGCTCGACGTCGTCGGGCGGGACAACGCCACCTTCGAGACCGACTACCCGCACGTCGACTCGACCTTCCCGCACACCAAGGAGGTCGCCCTCGACCATGTCGAGGGACTGGACGACGAGACCGTCTACAAACTGATGCGCGGAAACGCGATCCGGATGCTCGATCTGGACCTGGACAAGTAGGCGCGCGGTGGATCTCGCGTACACGGAGGCCGAGGAGGAGTTCCGGGCGCGGCTGCGCGAGTGGCTGGCCGCCGTGCTGCCCTCACTGCCCGCGAAGCCCGACCCCGGCGACTGGCCCGGGCGTCGCGCGTACGACACCGCCTGGCAGCGGATGCTGTACGACGCCGGCTACGCGGGCCTGCACTGGCCCGTCGACGCGGGCGGGCAGGGCGCCACCCCGACCCAGCACCTGATCTTCCTGGAGGAGACCGAGAAGGCCGGAGCCCCGTACGTCGGCGCGAACTTCGTCGGGCTGCTGCACGCCGGGCCGACGATCGCGGCCGAGGGCACGGCCGAACAGCGGGCGCGCTGGCTGCCGCCGGTGCTGCGCGGCGACGAGATCTGGTGCCAGGGGTTCAGCGAGCCCGACGCCGGCTCGGACCTCGCCTCGCTGCGGACCAGGGCGGTGCGCGACGGCGACCACTACGTGGTGAGCGGGCAGAAGACCTGGACCTCGCACGCGGAGGTCGCCGACTGGTGCGAGCTGCTGGTGCGTACGGACCCGGCGGCGCCCAAGCACCGCGGGATCAGCTGGCTCGCGATGAGGATGGACGCTCCCGGCGTCACCGTCCGCCCGCTGCGCACCCTCGCCGGGTCCACCGAGTTCGCCGAGGTGTTTCTCGACGAGGTGCGGGTGCCGCTCTCGCACCGCGTCGGCGCGGAGAACGACGGCTGGCGGGTCACCATGGTCACCCTCTCCTTCGAACGCGGTACGGCGTTCGTCGGCGAGGTCGTCGCCTGCCGCCGCACCCTGGACGCCCTGGCTGCCGAGGCGCGGGCGAACGGCCGCTGGGACGACCCGGTCCTGCGCCGCGGGCTGGGCAGGCTGAACGCCGAATTCCGGGCGCTGTGGCGGCTCACCCAGTGGAACGTTAGCGAGGCGCAGGGCAGCGGCGGCGTGCCCGGCACAGGTGGCTCGGTCTTCAAGCTGCGCTACTCGCAGGCCCGCCAGGATCTGTACGAGGCGGCCGCCGAGGTGCTCGGCGCGGACGCGGCCGACCTGGACCGGGAGTGGGCCTTGGACCGGCTCTCCTCGCTCTCGTACACCATTGCCGCGGGCACCTCGCAGATCCAGCGGAACATCGTCGCCGAGCGGATCCTCGGCCTGCCGAAGGGGCGCTGACGCAGCCATGGACTTCCAGCTCTCGGACGACCAGCGGGCCCTGCGGGCGGGGGTGCGGGAACTCCTCGCCGGGCGCTTCGGCAGGGACCGGATGCGGGCCGCTCTCGATGGCGGCAGGAGTATCGACCGGGCCCTGTGGCGGGAGCTCGGCGAGGCCGGGTTCTTCGCGCTGCGGCTGCCGCAGACGGAGGGCGGCGTCGGACTCGGCCTGCCCGAAGCGGTCCTCCTCTTCGAGGAGGCCGGGCGGTCGCTGCTCCCCGGACCGCTGATCGCCACCCACCTCACCGCCGGTGCGGTGAAGGGGGCGGCGGAGGGCGAGACGGTGGTGACCGTGCTGGACGCGGGGCAGCCGGTGGGGCATCTGGGGGATGCGGACGGCCTGCTCGTACTCGGGCCGGGAGAGGCGCGGGCCCCGGGGCCGGGTCCGGAGCCGGGGGAGGCGCGGGCCGTGACCGGCGGGGCGCTGCGGGATGTCGTACGGGAGGCCGTCGGACCCGTACGGTCGCTCGACCCGTTCACGCCCCTGTGGCGGTTCACGGGCCCTGTCGGGTCCGGCGAGCTCCTGTCCGGCGGGGCGCGGCTGCGCGACGAGGGCGCCCTGCTCGCCGCCGCCGAACAGCTCGGAAGCGCCTCTCGTACGACCGAAATGGCCGTTCAACACGCCGGTGAACGTGAACAGTTCGGTTCGCCGATCGGGTCCTTCCAGGCGGTCAAACACCTGTGCGCCGGGATGCTGGTCCGCGCCGAGCTGGCCCGCAGCGCCGTCTACGCGGCGGCCGTGACCGCGGACCGGGTCGAGATCGCGGGCGCCAAACTGCTCGCCGACGACGCGGCGGTCAGCAATGCGCGCGACTGCCTCCAGGTGCACGGCGGAATGGGCTTCACCTGGGAGGCAGACGTTCATCTGCACCTCAAGCGGGCCTGGCTGCGGTCCGGGCAGTGGCTGACGGCGGCAGCGGCCGAGGAGGCACTTGCGGCCGACCTGTGCTGATCGCGCACGGGTTCCGTGGAGGCTTCGGCACATGACAGTGGGTGAATGCGGGATGCACCAATATGACAGGCAAGCCGTTGAGCCTCACGCTGCGGAGTCACGCAGTGCAGTCGGCGGACTCCGATGCCGGCTTGTGTCCTTTGCGTAATTCGTCACGGGGTGGAGTCGGCGCCGGGCTCGGGTACGCTCCGTTGGATGCGAGAGGTTCTGGAACCGGACAGTCCGGATGTTGCCCGTGCGGCGACCCCGGCCCGGAAGAGATGCCCTGCTCGCATTACATGCAGAAGCGCCGGGCCTGCCCGGGAGACGAATCCCGCAGCCTCGATGCGCCTCTGTTCGACTTCCCGCAGCGCGCGTCGCACAGTATGCACCACGCGTACTCCTTCGCGCTGGAATATGCCCGAAGCGCTTGTTGCGGTGACTGTACGTCAACCATGCTGGCTTGTAAGGGAATCACGTTCCGTGACCCTGAGGAGGCGCGAGGCGATGTGTCCGCCGGTTCGGATGGTGTGAGCGGTGCAGGTGCTTCAGGTTCAGCTGGAGGTCGGGCCGGATCCCGCGGAGGTCGGGAGGGCCCGTAGATGGGCGCGATCGAGACTGGTCGGGTCCGGGATAAGAGACGACGAGCCGCTGGCCGAGACGCTCATCCTGCTGATCTCGGAGCTGGTCACCAACGCGGTGGTCCACACCGGGTGTCCGGCCGTGCTGCGCATGCTGTTCGGCTCGACGGGCGCGGCCGGGACCGTTCGGGTCGAGGTGGCCGACGCCAGCTGTCGTCCCCCGCAGCAGCGCCACGCGGCGGGCGAGGACACCGGCGGCCGGGGCCTGGAGCTGGTCGACGGCCTCGCGGACCGCTGGGGCTGGCAGCCGGAGGGCGCTGGGAAGCGCATCTGGTGCGAGGTCGACCGGGGTGTCCCGCTGATCCAGGTGGTGCCGGTACTCCCGGGCATGCAGGGTGTTCATGGCACACCGGGCGCACCGGGTGCGGCGGATGAGGACCGCGAGGTGTCCGAGCCGTCACGAACCGTTACGAATCGCGCATAAAGGTTGAAGCGGCCGGCCCGGGTTGCGGTCCGCGGTGTCGGCGCCTGAACTCCTTCAGAGGACGGCGACCGGGGCGACCGGGGTGCCGGTCGCCCCGACGAACGGTTCCGGCATCGCGGAGAGCAGAAAGCTGTACCGCCTCTCTTCCGCACAGGCTGTGGACAACTTTTCCAGGTTCCAGTTCTGGCCCTGCAGCATGCCCATCTCGACCAGGTCCAGCGCATGCACCCCCAGCCACAGATCCTCGATCTCGGGCGGGAAGATCTCGAAGGTCAGGGTGTCATTGGCGACTGCCGCGACATCGCGCGCACGGAACCACTCGGGCGTGCGGATCGAGAGACCGGGCGACGGATAGGCGTACGCATGCTTGTCGCCCGCCAGATAAACCTGCACCTGCCCCGTCCGTACGAGGGCGATGTCACCGGCCCGGACCCTGACCCCCGCCAGTTCTTCGGCCGCGTCCAGGTCCTCGGGGGTGACGGCATGGTCGCCGGGCAGCCTGTCCATGCCGTGTGCGCGTGCCACATCGAGCAGCACCCCGCGCGAGACGATGTGCGGTGCCTTGTCGATCCCGCTGAACTGCGCGCCGCCGTGCGCGGTGATCGTGGCGGCCGGGCGGCCGTTGTAGATCTTCCCCGAGTGCGAGGCATGGGTGAGGGCGTCCCAGTGCGTTGCCGTCTGCAGGCTCAGGACGGCTGTGTCGTCGCTGGTGGCGACGGTTCCGGGGCCGAAGAGTTCCTGGTTGATCTGGACCATGGTGTGCAGCGGATTGATGCGCCCCGGGATCAGCCCGCTCTGGACGCCGTCCTGCTGGAGGGGGAGCGCGAGAGGGATGCGCAGCCCGGTGCGGACGGTGGCGACCGCCTCGCGTACGACCGCGTCGGTGATCAGGTTGAGCGTGCCGATCTCGTCGTCGGCGCCCCAGCGGCCCCAGTTGTTGACCCGCTCGGCGATGTCGTGGAACTCGGCCGGCAGTGACACGGGGCCTCCCGGGGCTTGTGCTCGTGGACCTGATGACCCATAAAATCTAACGGTCCGTCAGAAACCGCGGGAAGGGGCCGGGCATGGGGAACTTCTTGGCAGGCAAAGTGGTGGCCGTGACAGGTGCCGGGCGCGGCATCGGGAGGGCGGTCGCGCTCGCGGCGGCGGCCGAGGGGGCGAGAGTCGTCGTCAACGACTACGGCGTCTCCATCGAGGGCGGCGAGCCGAGCAGCGAGATGGCGGAGTCCGTCGCCAAGGAGATCGAGGTGGCGGGCGGCGAGGCCGTCGCGGTCGCCGACGACATCTCCACGATGGCGGGCGGGCAGCGGATCGTGGACACGGCGCTGGCACAGTACGGGCGGATCGACGGGGTCGTGTGCGTGGCCGGGATCCTGCGGGAGCGGATGCTGTTCAACATGTCCGAGGAGGAGTGGGACCCCGTCGTCGCCACGCACCTGAAGGGCACCTTCACCGTCTTCCGGGCCGCTTCGGCGGTGATGCGGAAGCAGGAGGGCGGCGGCACGCTGATCGGCTTCACCAGCGGCAACCATCAGGGCAGCGTCGCCCAGGCCAACTACAGCGCCGCCAAGGGCGGGATCATCTCGCTGGTACGGAGCGCGGCGCTCGGCCTGCACAAGTACGGCGTCACGGCGAACGCCGTCGCCCCGGTCGCCCGCACCCGGATGTCCGCCAATGTGCCGATGGAACTGAAGGAGATCGGCGAGCCGGAGGATGTCGCGGCGCTCGTCGTCTACCTGCTCAGCGAACGGGCCCGCAAGGAGAAGATCACCGGCCAGGTGTACACGGTCGCCGGCCCGAAGATCGCGGTCTGGGCCCAGCCGAGGGAGCTGCGGGCGGGATACGCGGAAGGGGCATGGACCCCGGAACGGATCGCGGACTTCCTGCCGGGGACGGTGGGCACGGACCCGATGCCGATGCTGGCGCAGCTGGAGGAGATGGCCGCGGCGGCTGCGGCAAGGGCGCGGCCGAACGCGTGACGGGGGCGCCCCCGGAGCTCTGTCCCGGACCCGGTCCGGGGTCGCCGGACGGGCTTGATCCTGCGACAGGAGGAAACGTGGACTTCACCTTCGGCCCGGACGACGCCGCGTTCCGCGAGGAAGCCCGCGCCTGGCTGGAAGCGCACCTCGTCGGCGAGTACGTGGCGGCCGTCGGCACCGGTGGCCCCGGCAGCGAGCACGAGGGCGTCGCGATCCGCCGCGAATGGGAGCGCGAACTCGGCCGCGGCGGCTGGATCGGCCTCGGCTGGGACAACCACGGCGCCGGCCACGGCAACCGGCACGCAAGCCTCACCCAGCAGGTCATCTGGGCCGAGGAGTACGCCCGCGTCGACGCCCCCGCCCGGGTCGGCCACATCGGCGAGAACCTCCTCGCCCCGACCCTGATCGCCTACGGCACACAGGCCCAGAAGCAGCGCTTCCTGCCTCCCGTCGCCCGCGGCGACGAGCTGTGGTGCCAGGGATACAGCGAGCCGGGCGCCGGATCGGACCTCGCCGGGGTGCGGACGACCGCCGTACCCGACAAGGGCAGCGGCGGCCACCGCGTGACCGGGCAGAAGATCTGGACGTCGCTGGCCCGGGACGCCGACTGGTGCTTCGTCCTGGCCCGTACGGAGCCCGGCTCCAGCCGCCATCACGGCCTGTCGTTCCTGCTGGTGCCGATGGACCAGCCGGGCAGGATCGAGGTGCGGCCGATCCGCCAGATGTCGGGGACCAGCGAGTTCAACGAGGTCTTCTTCGACGGGGCGCACGCACAGGAGTGCGTCGGCGGCGAAGGCAACGGATGGGCGGTCGCCATGGGACTGCTGGCCCTGGAACGCGGCGTCTCCACACTCGTCCAGCAGATCGGTTTCGCCGCTGAACTCGACCGGGTGGTCCGGGTCGCCGTCGACGGCGGCGCCGTCACCGACCCGGTACTGCGCGAGCGCCTCGTGAGGCAGTGGGCGGAGCTGAAGACCATGCGCTGGAACGCCCTGCGCACCCTGGGCTCCACGGGCGACCCCGGCGCACCCAGCGTGGCGAAACTGCTCTGGGGCGGCTGGCACAAGCGCCTGGGCGAACTGGCCGTGGAGATCAGGGGCGCGGCGGGTGCCGTCGGGCCGGGCGACTGGTCGGCGCAGACACCGTACGAACTCGACGAGGCACAGCGCCTGTTCCTGTTCACCCGGTCCGACACCATCTACGGCGGCTCGGACGAGATCCAGCGGAACATCATCGCCGAGCGGGTGCTCGGCCTACCGAGGGAGCCGAGATGAGAGGTGTCGTCTTCGACGGCAGGCGAACCGAGGTCGTCGACGATCTGGAGATACGGGATCCGGGCCCCGGCGAGGTGCTGGTGGCGGTGGCAGCGGCCGGACTGTGCCACAGCGACCTGTCGGTGATCGACGGCACGATTCCGTTTCCGTCGCCGGTGGTGCTCGGGCACGAGGGCGCGGGCGTGGTGGAGGCGGTCGGCGCGGGCGTCACCCATGTGGTGCGGGGCGACCACGTGTCGCTGTCGACGCTGGCCAACTGCGGGGCGTGCGCCCAGTGCGACCGGGGCCGGCCGACGATGTGCCGCAAGGCGATCGGGATGCCGGGGCAGCCGTTCTCGCGGCGCGGCAAGCCGCTGTACCAGTTCGCGTCCAACTCGGCCTTCGCTGAACGTACCCTGGTCAAGGCCGTGCAGGCGGTGAAGATCCCCGTCGATCTGCCCCTCACCTCGGCGGCCCTGATCGGCTGCGGGGTGCTGACCGGGGTCGGAGCCGTACTCAACCGGGCGAAGGTCGAGCACGGCGACACGGTCGTGGTGATCGGTACGGGCGGCATCGGGCTCAATGTGATCCAGGGCGCCCGGATCGCGGGCGCGCTGACGATCGTCGCCGTCGACGCCAACCCGGCTAAGGAGGCGGTGGCACGGCAGTTCGGGGCGACGCATTTCCTGACGTCGGCCGAGGACGTACGGGAGGTCCTGCCGAGCGGCGCCGACCACGTCTTCGAGTGCGTGGGCCGTACGGAGCTGGTCCGTACCGCGATCGACCTGCTGGACCGGCACGGCCAGGCGGTCCTGCTGGGCGTCCCGGCGGCGACGGCGGAGGCCTCGTTCCTCGTCTCGTCGCTGTTCCTGGACAAGTCGATCCTGGGCTGCCGGTACGGCTCCTCACGCCCGCAGCGGGACATCGCGCTCTATGCAGACCTGTACCGGGAGGGCAGGCTGCTCCTGGACGAACTCGTCACCGAGACCTACGCGGTGGAGGACTTCGCCAAGGCGGCGGACGACGCACACCACGGCCGGGTGGCACGGGGGGTGCTGGTGTTCTGACCTTCCGGGCGGACCCCTCAAGGTCCGTCAGGCCCTCCCGGCCCGGAACGTGCGCCGGTACACCGTCGGGGACACCCCCAGCGCCGCCTGCAGATGCTGCCGCAGCGAGGTGGGCGTCCCGAAGCCCGCGTCCCTGGCCACCTGGTCGATCGACAGGTCCGTCGACTCCAGTAGCTGCCGGGCCCGTTCGACCCGCTGCAGGGTCAGCCACTGGACGGGACTGACGCCGACCTCCTCGCGGAACCGGCGGGTGAACGTCCGTACGCTCATCGACTCCTGCCGCGCCATGTCGCGCAGCAGGATCGGGCGCTCCAGCCGCCCGAGCGCCCAGGTGCGCGCGGAGGTCGTGGTCGCGAACTGCGTTTCCGGGACGGGGCGTTGGATGTACTGGGCCTGCCCGCCGTCCCGGTGCGGGGGCACGACCGTGCGGCGGGCGACGTCATTGGCGACGGAGGCGCCGTGGTCGCGGCGCACGATGTGCAGGCAGAGGTCGATTCCGGCGGCGACCCCGGCGGAGGTCAGGACGTCCCCGTCGTCGATGAACAGGACGTCCGGGTCGACCTGGACCTCGGGGAAGAGTTGCTGGAAGTGGTCGGCGTGCCACCAGTGGGTGGTGGCGGGGCGGCCGTTGAGATATCCGGCGGCGGCCAGTACGTAGCTGCCCGTGCAGATGGAGACCATCCGGGTGCCGGGTCTGATGTGCGCGAACGCGGCGGCGAGTTCGTCGGTGAGCCTGCCCTCTGTGTAGACGGGGCCGAGTTCGTACGACGCGGGGATCACGACCGTGTCGGCGGTGGCCAGGGTCTCGGGGCCGCGTTCGACGGTGATCGTGAAGTCCGCGTCGGTGCGGACCGGGCCCGGCGGGCGTACGGAACAGGTCACGACTTCATAGAGTTTGCGGCCCTCGTTGCGCGGCTCGGAACCGAGCGAGCGGCCGAATATCCTTTGGGGGATGCCCAGTTCGAAGGGGAGCAGCCCGTCGAGGGCCAGGACGGCGATTCGGTGCGGCATTGGCGGACTCCCTTCACCCCTAGCTGGTATAGACCTTAAGCTGATGTATGTCACTGCTGTGAAGGAAAAGTCAGCAGAGCGCGTGCGCATTCCCGCCGCGGACCGCGAGGGCGCGCCGGCCCAGTTGCCCCGTTCCTCGGGCATGCGGCCGATGGGCGACGGACCAGGAGAAGGACTGGGAGACGGGCCGGGAAACGGGCTGGGAGACGACCGGACGGCCGAGCTCTGGAACCGTAACTTCCGGCTCTTCTTCGTCGCCCGTACCGCCGCGCTCTTCGGCGACGGCATGATTCCGGTGGCGCTCACCGCGGGGCAGCTGGGAGCGGGCCGGCCACACTCGTCGGTGGGATTCGCGCTGGCGGCCTGGATGGGCCCGCTGGCGCTCTTCGTGCTCTTCGGCGGCGTCCTGGCGGATCGTTTCACCCCGCGCCGGATGGTGATCATTGCGGATGCGCTGCGGCTGGTCGGGGCCTCGGTGCTGGCGGTCTCCTTCGCCACCGGCAACCCGCCGTTGTGGGCGGTGTAGGCGCTCAGCGCGGTGGCCGGTGTGGGCGCCGCGCTCTTCCAGCCGGGCGTCGCGTCGACCGTGCCCCGGGTGGCCTTCGACGTGCAGCGCGCCAATGCGGTGCTCCGGGTCTCCGAGGCGCTGATGACCACGGCGGGCCCGGCCTTCGCAGGCATGCTCGTCGGACTGGCCAGCGCCGGGGCGGTCTACGCGGCGAACGCGTCGACGTTCCTCGTCTCCGGCCTCTGCCTCTTCCTGCTGCGCCTCGCCCCGGCCCCGTCGGACGAGGTGCGGCGCGGTACCTTTGTCGCCGAACTGGTCGACGGGTGGCGGGAGTTCCGGGCCCGCAGCTGGCTGTGGGAGGTGATCGCGATCTGGACGGTGTACGGCTTCACGGTGCTCGGCCCGATGCTGCCGCTCACCGCGGTCGAGGTCACCGAGGCGCACGGCTCGGGGACGTAGGGCGTGATGATGGCGGTGAACGGCGCGGGCAGCGTCGTCGGCGGGCTGCTCGCCCTGCGCCTGAGACCGCGCCGCCCGCTCGCGGCGGGGGCCGTCGCGCTGACCGCGGTCTGTGTGAACCTGGTGGTGCTGGGCCTCGGGCTGCCGGTGGCCGCGCTCGGGGCGGGGCAGTTCGTGGCGGGCGCGGCGTTCGCGTTCTGGCTGGTGATGTGGTCGACGACCGTCCAGACCCATGTGCCGCCGGAGGCGCTGAACCGCCTGCACGCGTACGACGTGGCGGGCTCCCTGCTGATGCTGGCGGCGGGCCGGGCACTGGCGGGACCGGTCGCGGACCGGCTGGGCACCCCGGAGGTACTGCTGGCCGGAGCGGTGATCAATATGCTGGTGGTGGCGGTACTGCTGGCGGCACGGCCGATCAGGCAGCTGGAGCGGATCGGGTGAGGGGGCGGTCGTGACGGGGACACGTGTGGTGGCTGCGGGAGCGGCGGTGCTGACCATTGCCGCCGGGCTCGGAGTCAGGGCGGTGGCCGACGGGAATGTCGCCAAGTACGCCGGGGACGCTCTCTACACGGTGCTGATCTGCACCCTGGTGGCCGTGGTCGCACCCCGCACGCGGCCGGTCGCGGTGGCCGGGACGGCGCTGGCGTTCAGCTGGGCGGTCGAGCTGCTGCAGCTGACGGGGGTGCCCGCGGACCTTTCCCGGCACAGCACGGTGGCGCGGCTGGTGCTCGGCTCGACCTTCAACACACCCGATCTGTTCTGGTACGCGGTGGGTGCGGGGTTTGCCTGGGCGGTGACGGCCCTGGCTACTTCTGCCGGGAGCGCTCCTTGGACTTCTGCATCTCGATGACCCTCGAAGACATGGGCGCCGGTCTGCTTGCGCACACTGCCGGCGACGGGCAGCGCCGCACCGAGGACGGACAAGGGGCCCGTCCGGGCCGGAAGGCGGGGTGTCGTCAGCGAGCGGCGAACCAAGTGCCGTTGCAGCTCGGCGTGTTGCTCGGTCGGGTACGGACGTCGCACGCTGCCATCGGCTTTCCCGCTGTGCTGGACCGGACGCTGAGCGAGGTCGCGGACCGTTGCGGTGTCCTCCCCACGACGCTGCAACGGCCCGCACCGCATGAGTTCTTGTACGCGGCCACAGTTGGGGGCCTGGCTGTCGGAAAAGAATTCTCCGGCACACCGAACCTCCACCGGGCATTGCACATCTTCAGGTGCGTAGGCGCGCACTGACCTTGCGCCCGATTCGCATTCGAGGGGAACCCGAAACTTCATGAAGAGCAAGCTGACCGCCGTGGCCCTTGCGGCCGTCGTCGTCGCCGGCACTGCCGCTACCGCCATCCCGGCCTCGGCCGCCACCGCCAAGGCCGAGCCGACCCGCTGCCACACCGCCGACCTGAAGGCCGGCTTCGCCACGGGGGATGACGCGAAGCCGGAGATGGGGCAGACCGAGAAGCAGACCCAGGCGTACATCTGGTTCACCAACCAGAGCAAGCGCACCTGCACCCTGTCCGGCTTCGCCGGTGTCGACATGATCGGCGCTCAGACGACCGACGGCACCTGGTCGCTGGCGCGCTCCTCCAAGACGCCCGAAAAGATGACCCTGGAGCAGGGGGACACGGTGGACTTCAGCATCACCCTGCTCCCGGTGGCCAAGTCCACGCCGCAGAAGGAGAAGTTCGTTCCGGCGAAGTTCCTGGTCACCCCGCCGAACGAGACGGAGCACTTCACCCTGAAGTGGCCGTTCGGCGGCCAGATCCTCAAGCAGGACGGCGCCACCCACCCGGCCACCTACCTCAACCCGGTCGGGCTGTAACCAACTGGACAGCCTCTGAGCGTCCCTTCAGCGTCGCTGGTGGCCACCGCAGGACTCCCGGAATGAGTTGAAGCCCCCGGGTGCTGCAGAAGCTCATCGACTGGACGCGCGCCTGCGCCCCGGTTCGACAGCGTCCAGGAAGCCCTCTTGGGGGCGCCGACTTCGGCGCCCCCAAGAGTTTGCTTGCAAGTGGACCCGCCTCACCTGCGGCCCTGGCGTGCCCCGAGCGGCCCTGCGCCGAACACTGGTAGCCGTGGTTGCTCCGGGCGCGGGGCGGCGAGGCGCCCCCCGTGAGGGGTCTTGGATGTCCGCAGCTCGGTGGCATCCGCCTGGCCGGTCCTTGGCATCATGCGATGCCCGCCCATGCTTCAGCTCCGAATGTGCCTTTCACGTCGGAGGCGATGGTGGTGGCGTTCACCCTGGTTTGCAGTGCGTAGACGGTGGTTTTCCGTGCGCCGCGGACGCTGAGGCGGACTGGGCTGTCGCCCGGGTGGGCCGCGAGGATTCTCTTCAGCTCGCTCACGGACCGCTCCGTGACCCGGTGGGCGGGGAGTTCAAGTCGTACGGGAGGTCTCCCGCCATGCTCGGCCGAGGACACGTCCAGCATCGTCAGCTTTCTGCCGAAGAGGTTGTGGGCTCAGCGCACTCCGAGTTACGACCTCCCCCACGATAGGGAGCCCGCTCCCTATCGTGGG
>NZ_JBEOVN010000134.1:0-21660 GCF_040295565.1 Streptomyces sp. NPDC002785
CTCAGGATCAGGGTGCTCCGGCATGCGGCATGCCGCATGCCGGAGCAGCCGTTGCGAAATGATCCTGCGCGGATGCCGAGGCGGCCGTGGCCACCACTTCCAGGGCGGCGGGACGGGATGATTCGTGTCGCACGCCGTAGGAATGCCCAGGCCGGCGTCTCATGTGGTGGGACGCCACACTTCAACCGCCTGCTGTGCGTGCAGCACCCATGAGGGGCTTGCCGGGGCTGTTGGCCCGTGGACCGAACACCCAGGTCTTACGATCCCGGAGCTGATGGTGCTGGTTGCGGTCGCCGGTCTGCAGGGTCCAGCCGTCGGCCCCACCGTGTCGGTGGCGAGGGGGAGGCTGCCCAGGAACCAGCGGCCTCCTCGTCGGAGCTGAGCACGTTCTTGCCGTAAAGATCCTGCAGCCAGTTGGTCTGGTAAATGGTGTCGAGGTAGCGCTCGCCGAGGTCCGGGCCGACGGCCACTGCGGTGAGTTCGTGTGCGTCATGCAGGGCCAACCAGTCCGTTGCGCCGCTGACCACCGTGCCGGTGGAGCCGCCGAACAGGAATCCGCGTCTGGCCAGACGATGGCAGGCACGGATGGTGTCCGCCTCCTCGACGCGTATCACCTCATCCACATAGGACTCGTCGAGCAGTGGCGGGCGCATGCTCATCCCCAGGCCGGGAATCATCCGGCGGCCCGGCGAACCGCCGAAGGACACCGAGCCGACGCTGTCCACCGCGATGATCCGCACCGGTCGGTGCCACTCCCGGAAGTAGCGCGCGCAGCCCATCAGGGTCCCGGTGGTGCCGGCCCCGACGAACAGTACGTCCAGCTGCGGGAACTGACGGGCGATTGCCGGCGCTGTCCTGCGATAGTGCGCCTTCCAGTTGCCCGGATTGGTGTACTGGCTGAGCCACACGTACCGGTCATCGGAGGCGCACAGCGCGCGGATGTAGTCGAGCCGCGCGCCGAGAAAGCCTCCGTTTGCCTTCTGTTCGGCGATCACGTGCACCTGGCTGCCCAACGCCTCCATCATCATCCTGTTCGACAGGTTGCCGCGGGAGTCCGTCACGCAAAGGAACCGGTAGCCCTTGCTCGCCGCGATCATGCTCAGCGCCACGCCGAGGTTTCCGGACGAGGACTCGACCAGGATCGATTCCGGCGTCAGGATTCCATCCCGCTCAGCGGCCTCCACCATCTCGGTCGCGGCCTTCAACTTGATCGAGCCGGCGAAGTTGAAGCCCTCGCACTTCAGGAAGAGCGAGTGCCCGAAGATCGACCGGAGGTCGACATAGAGCTGCTCTTCGTTGAACGCGTAGGGAACGGAGATGACGGGCACGATGGTCTCCTCTATCTGGAGCAGAGCACTTTCGGAACGCCCAGCCGACCGTGGGCTGGCTTCTCGCTTGTGCGGGCCGGAGCCTGTGTCCAACCAAGCCGGACGGGGCCCTGTGTCAGCGGCCGCTGTCTCGTGCGTCCTGACCTGCTGCGACTTGACCGGTGAGCTCTCCTGGGAGCTGCCCTGGAGCAGCCTCCCTTGCTTTCGGCCGACTTATCCGTACCGGCTCAGTTCGTGGAAGAAATCGTCGACGACGTGCAACTCTTTGCTGCGGACCACTTCGTCGTAGACGTACTTGCCCACAGCGAGGTCGAGCACCCCGAGGCCGAAGGGCGAGAACACCACCGGCCGGTCCGCCGGCACCGCCACCCGCCCGGCCATCACGTCGTCCAACGTGCCGTGCAGGAAGTCCCGGCTGCCCGTGAGCTGCTCGGCCAGATGCGGCGAGGTGTTGGCCTTCAGACAGTGCTCGATGTCATCGACGAAATTGGTCGAGGCGAGCAGGATCTCCGGCGCGAGGTCGCGCAGCGACACGTGCAGCACCAGCGGATTGTGTGTGAACCATGACAGGTCGCTGACATGCGGCTGACCGGCGACAGTGGCGAAGACCACCAGGTCGCTGTTTCGGATCAACTGCTCGGCGCTGTCGTGCACGGTGATCCGGCCGGTGGTGCCCGACTGCTCCAGGTAGCACCGGAAGCCTGCCGCGCTGTCGGCGGACAGGTCGTGCACGCCGATCTCGTCGAACGACCAGCCATTGCCGACCAGGAAGGTGTGGATGTAGCGCGCGATCAGGCCCGCTCCGAAGAACCCGACACGCTTCGGTCGCGGCCGGTCGCGGCTGAGCCAGTCGGCCGCCGACGCCGCCGACGCCGCCGTTCTGGTGGCGCTGATGATCGAGCTCTCCAGACAAGCGAACGGGTAGCCGGTGTCGTGGTCGTTGAGGATGAGCACGGCCGAGGCCCTCGGGATGGCGGCCGTCACGTTCTCCGGGAAGCTGGAGATCCACTTCAGGCCGTCCACCCGCACCTCCCCGCCGATCGAGGCGGGCAGCGCGATGATCCGGGAGGACGGGCGGTCGGGGAAACGCAGGAAGTACGACGGCGGGTTCACCGAATCACCGGCGCCGTGCACCCGGTAGGTGGCCTCGACCAACTCCACGATCCGTTTCTCGCGTCCGTGCAGCGCGCGCCGGACCTGAGCACCGGAGATCACCGCGAATGGTGGCACGGCGATCGGCGGGGCGAGCGCGGACTCCGTTGCGGTGGAACTGAGGGTGGTCATCCTGCGATCACCTCGATGGTCGGCGAGCAGTCGGCCAGACGCGCCGGGTCGGCCATGGCGACGAGCACTTCGCGCGGCCCTTCGAAGGGCTCCCTGCTGTGCGCGGTGCGGACGTTGTCGACGAGCATCAGATCGCCGGCCTGCCAAGGCTCGCGTGCGGTGTTGGCCTCGTAGACGCTGTTGAGCAGCTGCACGACGTCCTCGCCGATCGGGTCGCCGTTGCCGTAGCGGGTATTGAACGGAAGCCCGTCGGCGCCGTAGACGTCCACCAGGTACTCGCGCACCTCGGGGGCCATTGTCCACTCGTTGAGGAAGGCGATCTGGTTGAACCAGCAGCGACGGCCGGTGACCGGGTGACGCACCACGGCGCTGCGGCGCTGCGTGGTGCGCAGTCCACCGTCGGGCTGCCACTCGAACATGATCGCGTTGGCGCGGCAGTAACTCTCGACGGCGCCACGGTCCTCGGTGCCGAACGCCTCGGCGATGGATGCCCCGATCTCGTCGTTGTAGCTGCGGGTGAGCAGCCAGCCCTGCCGCTCGAACCGCTCGGTCAACTCTGCGGGCAGCGCGTCGAGCACGGTCGGTGAGTCGGCCACCGCGGTCGCCCCGCCGTCGGTGGGCGCGCTGAGACAGGCGAACATCATCAGGCCGGGGAACTCAAGCGTGTAGCTCAGTTCATGATGCATGCACATCGGCTGGTTCGGCGGCCACTTCGATGAGGAGTACACGCCGTCGGAGTAGGTCTGCCGGGGCGCGAAGACCTCCTTCTCGGTCATCAGACCGGTGGCCAGCCTCGCGAAGACGGCGCCGGTCTCGGCCGCGTTGCGCAGCCCGAGGCCGCGGACCAGGACCGAACCGTGCTCGGCGACGACAGCGCGCAGCGCGTCCCGGTGCTCGGCCGCCCAGCTCGGCGCGTCGCCGGTGGCATCGGCCCGCAGGAGCGGAGGTTTGCCGGGTTCAAGTTCCACGTCGACCAGCGACGCCGTGGATACGGACGACATCTCGATTTCCTTTCAGTTGCCACTCAGGAGGAAACGAACAGTTCGGCGGCGCGCAGTACGGCCTGCGCCGTCTCGGCCGGACGGGTGCGCAGGAAGTAGTGGCCGCCGCCGGCGAGTTCGTGCAGGTCGACCTGCTCGGCCAGGAGCTGCCAGTCGCGGTACCGGCGCCGGTACTCCGACGTGTTCGGGTCGTCGGAGGCAACGACCACGGTGACCGGCGCGGACAGCTTCGGCGCCGACGGGCTGTCCAGGGCGTCGGCGAAATAGCGGTGTGCGCAGAGGCAGTCATGCCGGTAGGCGGCACCGACGTGCTCTGCGTGCTGCGCATCCAGCTCACCGAGTTCGGTGTACCCGCCGTCTGCGCTCAGCTTCGCGGCGATCTCGGAGTTGCTTCGCGCGGTCAGCTCGGTGATGGTGGCGCGCCGGTCGGCGGCGTCACCGAGCAGCTGCGCGCCGAGGAATACCCGCTGGACGTCCACCCCGCGCTCCTGCAGCTTTCGGGCCGTCTCCACGGCCAATGCGGTGCCCGAGGAGTGGCCCCACAGCAGGACCCTGGTCAGACCACGCCGGATGATCTCGACGACGACCTGCTCGACCACCTGTGTCATCGGCGTGAACGGCTCGCTCTGCCCGGCCACGTCGTGACCGGGCAGCTCGACGGCGTAGACCGCCGGCCCGTCGGCCGACAGCGCCGTGGCCAGCGGCTGGAAGTTCACCGCGTTGCCGCCGGCGTAGGGGAAGCACACCAGGGCAGTGGCCTGCGCACCGTCCGATTCCGACAGTGACTGAAGAAGCCCGGAGCGCTGCTCGGACCGGCCGTCGACCAGCCCGGCCAGATCGGCAAGGACCGGGTGACGGGTGACGTCGTTGAGGGACACCGCACGGTTGAGGGTGATCGCCAGCTTCACTGCCGACAGCGACGTGCCGCCGCGCTCGAAGAAGTGGTCCCGCCGTCCGATCTGGTTCTGGGGGATGCCGAGCACCTTCGCCCATGCGGCCGCCAGTTGCTGTTCGGTCGGCGTATCCGGCGCGTGGTAGTCGTCCTGGACGATGTCGAGTTCTCCGGCGAGCGCCCGCAAAGTCTTCCTGTCGATCTTGCTGTTGGCCGTCAGCGGCAGACTCTCCCGCCAGTGGAAGGCCGACGGGACCATGTACTCGGGCAGCGACTGACCGAGCCGGTCCAGCAGTACGTCCACCTCGAGTGGCCGCCGACCGGAGTAGAACGACACCAGGTGCTTGCTCTGGTCGGCCCGCTCGGCGACGACCACTGCACCGTCGCGAACACCGGGCACCTGCAACAGGGCGTTCTCGATCTCGCCGATCTCGATCCGGAAGCCACGAATCTTTACCTGGCTGTCCCGGCGGCCGAGAAACTCCAGCTTGCCCTCGGGATGCCAGCGGCCGTAGTCGCCGCCCCGGTAGAGCCGGGCACCCTCACTGTGCGGATCGGCCAGGTAGGCCTGCCGGGTGAGCTCGGGGTCGTTGACATATCCGCGGCCGACGCAGACGCCGGAGAAGACGATCAGACCGGGAGCGCCGAGCGGCACCGGGGTCAGGTGCTCGTCGACGACGTGGACGCGCACGTTGTTGACCGCGGGACCCAGCAGGACCCGGTCTCCGTCGGGCACGCGGTCCATGACCTCGTGGTTGGTGTCGTCCGAGGTCTCGGTCAGCCCGTAGGCGTTGACCAGCTTGATCTCGGGCTGTACGGCGAACCAGCGCTGCACGAGCTCCTTCTTCAGCGCCTCGCCGGTGACCGACACGCACCGCAGGTCCGGCAGTTCGCGAGGGTGCTCATTCAGGAAGGACACGACGACGTCCAGGTAGGAGGGTACGACCTGGAGGACAGCGACCCGGCCGTCGACGATCTTGTCGACGAACCGCTGGACGTCCAGGATCACCTCCTGCTCCACCAGCAGGGTCCGCCCCCCGACCAGGAGCCCGGACACCAATTGCCACAGCGAGATGTCGAAGCACTGGGGTGCGGTCTGGGCGACCACCTGTCCCTCGCCGATCTCCAGGTCGTCGATCTTGGCGTAGAGGTGGTTGAGCATGCCCGCGTGCTCGCACATCGCGCCCTTGGGCTCACCTGTGGAGCCGGAGGTGAAGTAGATGTAGGCGAGCTGGTCCGGTGCGACGCTCAGGCCCAGATCATCGTCCGCGTGGTCTTCCTCATAGGCTGTGCCGACGAGGAGCTTCTGGACCCCGGACAGCGAGTCGAGGGCCTGGTCGAGCGTGGAGGTGCTGCCGGGTTCGGTCAGCACGAGCCCGCAGGCGGCACGGGAGAGCATGGACGCGAGGCGATCGGCCGGGAAATGCGGCTCGATGGGCAGGTACACGCCGCCGGCCTTCAGGATTGCGAGGACGGCAGCCATCCAGTGCAGGTTGCGCTCGGTCACCACCGCGACAACACCCTCGGGGCGCAGCCCCCTTGCCAGCAGGGCTCGTCCCACCCGGTTGGCACGCGCGTTGAGTTCCCGATAAGTCAGCTGTTGTTCCCCGTGCACCGCCGCGACGGCGTCCGGGTGTGCCGCCACCCGCTGCTCGAACAGTTCGTGCAACCGGCGGTCCGGCAGCTCCCGGCGCGGACCCGCGAGCCCTTCGAGCTGGAAGCGGAGTTCCTCGGCACAGAGCAGGCTCTGCCGCCCGTGTTCGGCGTCCGGATCGGCGGCGATCAGCGCGAGTGCGGTGAGGTGGTAACCGGCGACCCTGACGGCGCAGTCCGTGTCGAGCGCGTCGGTCCGATACCGCAGCCGCAGCACGAGGTGGCCGCCGCGTTGCGAAAATCCCACCCGCAGCACGGTGCTACCGGCGAGTTCGCCGCCCAAGCCATGCGGATCGAACACGGTCTCGAACGACGGTTCGGCCAGGCCCAGTTCCCGCCTGAGGTCATCGACCGGAAAGTCCTTGTGCAACAGCAGATCCGACGCGACTCGATGCGTATCCAGCAGCAGCTTCCGCCACGAGTCGGGTTCGGTCGTCAGCGGGCAGGGCAGCGGCCGGCCGCCCTCCACAGCGACGTAGCCGGTCACGATCTCGTGCTCGCCGGACAGCGCGGCAAGTACCTTGGCGTGCGCGGCCAGCAGCACCGAGTCGAGCGGCACCGCCAGGTCCTTGGCCAACCGGCCCAACGCTGCCACGACGTCGCCCGGGATCGTCGCCTCGTGTTCGCCGAAGCCCGTCACCGGATTGAGCGTCCACCGCGGGATTGCGGTGAATCCACCGGCGACGAGCACGGCGCGCCAGAACTCCCGGTCGGCCTGCACTTGCATTCCCATCTGGTCGTCCCTCTCCATTCACCGTCGCCACTGTGCTGTTCAGCGCCGACAAGGGCGGGGCTGCTACCCCTTCCGTGTCAGCGCCTCGGGCTGATACGGGGCATCCCGTAGTTCCGTGGCGGGGTTTCCTCCCCAGCGCGCATGCTGGGGGACTTCCTCGCCCTTCATGAGAAAAGAGTCGGGCGCGAGCACCGCGCCGGCGCCCATCGTCACGCCGTAGTGGACGTGGGCTCCCACACCGATGGTGCAGCCGGCCTCGATGGTGCTGTGATCCGACTTGAAAGTGCCGTCCTCCTGCGAATGGCACTGGATCTTGCTTCCCGCATTGAGCGTGCAGTCGTTCCCGATGATGGTGAGCGTCCGCTCCGTCACATAGCAGCCGTCGTCGAAGACCCTGCTGCCGAGCCGGACCCCCAGCATCCGCCAGATCACGTTCTTGAAAGGGGTGCCGTTGAAGACGTCGAGGTACGTGTCAGGCACCTTCCAGAGGCGCTCGTGCCACCAGAAGTACGGGTCGTAGATGGAACACAACTGCGGTCGCAGCAGGCGGAATGCCGCGATGCCGCGCTCCACCAGTACGAAGTAGACAGCGGTGAACCCAAGGCTGAACACCAGGAACACGGCGATCAGCACAGGCCCGTAGGAATCGTAGAGATCGACGTTCGCCAGGCCGAGCAGCGTGAGTACGAAGAAGTGCAGCCACCGCACGAGCAGGAAGAAGACCATCGAGCGGATGTTGTAGCGGTTCTTCGCGGCGAGGCTGGCGCGCAACTCGTCGCCGGTCCGCAGATGGTCGAACCGGGAGTCGCGCTCGACCGACCGGGGAATCTCGAAGCACGGCGAGCCGAGCAGACCCACCCCCTCGCGCACCTCGCCGTCGAGCGGAATCATCACCTTCGTCGCGAGGAGGCAGTTCTCGCCGGTCCTGGCCCCTGAGGGATAAGCGATGTTGTTCCCCAGGAAGTTGCGTGGTCCGATCGAGGCCCGGGACACCCGGAAGGACGTGCTCGAGTAGTCGGCGTTGACGATGGAGAGCCCGTCAGCGACCATCGTTCCGCTGCCGACGGAGCACAGATACGGGGTCTCGTGCTGCACCTCTGTGCCGAAGTTCGACCCGGTCTGCTCCACCTGGGACAAGTCGTATCCGAGGCCGCGCAAATAGTGGACGATGTAGGAGCTGTCACCGAACAGCCACTTGAAGAACTTGATGTTGGTCATGCGCCCGATCGCCCGGTGCGCCGAGTAATGAAACCCGTACAGCGGATAGACCTTGTCCGGCTTGACGACCAGGTTCAGCAGGCGCGGAACGGTGAACAACAGGGCCAGGCCCACAACGACGAAGCCGAAGAACAGCACGAAGGAAAGGACCAGGGCGTCGATGTAGAGATCCGGCGATGTGAACCCCACTGCGCCCGGACCCAACCGGTTGTGCAACGCCGGAACCAGGGACACCAGCATGTATGCGCCCCCGACAGTCAGCGGCACGTAGAGGAAGAACAGCTGAAGCACGGTGATGAGGCCGAAGCCGGCCCGGCGCAGTGTGCCGCACTCGGCCGGCCCGATCCTCAGGTAGTCATGCTCCGTGAGCTGTGCCGGGGATCCGTGCCAGCGCTGGCCGTTCGGGATCGCCTGTCCGCTGTACAGCGTGGACGTGTGGCCGAGTTGTGCCCCGTCGCCCATCGACGTGTCGATGTCGAGCACGGTCTTCTCGCCGATGAACACGTCCCGGCCAAGGGTGATCCGGCCGGTCTGGATACGGCCGGCGTGCGCCCGGTAGCAGAGGAAGAACGAGTCCTTGCGGATCACCGTGCCGGCGCCGATCGTGAGCAGGTCGGGGCAGACCGGAACGCTTCGGGAGAGGATCGTGACATCCTTGCCGATCCGGGCGCCCAGGGCTCGCAGGTACAGCACGTACAGGGGATTGCCGACGAAGAAGATCATCGGGTTGGCGTGGATCAGCACCTTGACGGTCCAGAAGCGCAGATACGTCAGACCCCAGACCGGGAACTCGCGCGATTTCCACCGGCCGACGAGGAGCCATTTGGCCACGATCGGAAAGGTGCACAGACCGACGAAGCCGACGCCGCCGAAGACGAACGATCGCAGGTAGATGTCGGTCACATCCGAGGCGGCGGAGACCCATGCAAAGCCTCGGTCGGTAACGAGTCCGGCGAGGAAGGAATATCCCAGGAAAAGCAGGAACTGCAGCGTTCCGCAGAGGGCGTACTGCACTGTTCCGGCTGGGGTCACCGCCTCGGTCGACGCCGGGACCGACGACGCGACAGGGGTGGGCGCGGCGTCCGCGAGCCCCGTCGCCAGGCTTCGGATCGTCGGGTACCGGTAGATGTCCTTCATCGACGCTGAAGGGAGGTCCGGCTGCTTCCTGACCCGTGCGCAGAAATGGGCCATCACCAACGAGTTGGCGCCGAGATCGTCGAAGAAATGGCTGTCGACCGACACCCGTTCGACGCACATGACGTCAGCCAGCACCTCGGCGAGGTCTGTCTCGATGCTGGTCGTCGGGCCGGTGTATCCGCGCATGTCGATCGCAGATTCATCTGGCCCGGGCGCCAAGACGTCGATGGATTTCTCCTCCATGCGAGCTCCTTGAGGAACTTTCGAGTGTCGTCGTCCATTACGGTCGGCGCCCACCTGTACTCGCGCTATTCGATGGCCGGAGCGAGTGGTCCGGAAGTCACGAGGCCGGGATCCGTCGTCCGATTCCCAAACCGTCGCCTCAGTCTTAGCTGTCTACCGTCGGGCTGCCACTCGAACTCGATCGCGCCGGTGCGGCAGCAGCTCTCGATGGCGCCAGGGGAGTTCTCGCTGCCGGACGCCTGGCGTCGGGAGCGAGGGGCGCTCGCCGCTCGGTCTGCGGCGCCACCGCCGGTCAATCCGTCGGCTACACCGTCCCGACCTGGCTTCCCCGGCCTGCTCGCGGACCGGTACTGCGCCATGAGTGTGGCCGGACGCCCGTGCAGCGGCCGGTCTGTGCGTCCTGGCCCGCCAAAAGAGGGCGACCCGGCCCGCGGGGTCGCGGGGATACGTACAAGGTGGTCGGGAGCGATGCCGAACGCGCCCGCGGTCGGCCTAAGGTTGGACCGACCGGCACATGGGGGCGGCGTCGCGGGGCTGGGCACGCATATCTGCGGCGTTGTCGTCAATCACCATGGCTCAATCCTTCGCCTCGCAGCTGCACGTATCCGGCCCCGCTCCTTCTCCCGCCCCCATGTGCCGGTCGGTCTCAGTTGTCCCGCAGTCATCATGAAGGAGTGCGTACATGACGATCTCGCTCGGTCTCGGTCTCCCGCAGATGAAGCAGTACGACATCGGCCGCGATGTGGCCACGGTGGCACGCGCGGCGGAGGAGGCAGGTTACGCGAGTCTCTGGGTCTTCGAGCGTGTCCTGTTTCCCGAGCCCGCCACCCAGGGGCTGTACGGCGTACCGGGGCTGCCGTGGCCCGACCAGTACCGCAGTGTCGCCGACCCGCTCGTCACGCTCGCGCTGGCCGCCGCGGCCACCGGCCGGGCCCGGCTCGGCACCAGCGTCCTGGTCGCGCCTTTGCACGTGCCGTTCCAGCTGGCCCGTTCGCTCGCCTCGCTCGACGTCGCGAGCAGTGGGCGAGTGATCGCCGGCCTCGGCACGGGATGGTCTCTGGACGAGTATGCGGCCGCGTCCGTCGCGCCTTTCGAGAGGCGTGGTGCGGTCCTGGACGAGCTGCTGGACGTGTGCGCGGCCGTCTGGGGCCCGGACCCCGTCTCCTACGAGGGCGAGCTGACCACCATCGCCCCGTCCGAGGTCGGCCCCAAGCCGGTGCGCCCCATTCCGGTCTATCTGCCCGCGAACAGCCCGCGCGCCACCCGCCGTCTCGTCGACCGGGCGGACGGCTGGATGCCCGTGGCCATGGGTGCCGCTCGGCTGGCCGAGGAGTGGCAGCGGGTACAGGACGTGGCCGCCGAGCGTGGTCGGGAGCGTCCGATCGACGTCTGCGCCCGTGCCAATGCGCGGTACAGCGCCAAGCCGTTCGAGGGTGCGGGCCGACAGCCCTTCCACGGGAACGTGGCGCAGATCGTCGAAGACCTGGTGGCACACGCCGAAACGGGCGTACCGGAGATCCTGCTGGATCTCCAGGGCGCGACACGCGATGCCGAGGAGCTGATCGACGTGGCGGCCGAGGTGTACGAGGCGGCGCGAGCCGCGGGCGTCTGACGATTGCGCGATGGTGTCCAGGGCCCGCTGCCCGGCGCGGACGGATTGCGGAAGCCGTTTCGCGCCGGGCCTGTTGATGTGCCCGGTCGTGCGCCTGCGTGGGTCGCAACCGTCGCTCGAAAAAGGCCCCGCCCGGTGGGCAGTGTTCCCGGTCGGGGCCGTCCGGACCGATTCTCGAGCAGTCGCCTCACGCCCGCTCCACCAGCCGCGCGGTCACGGACAGTGCCATACGCAGCGCACTGTCGCGGTCCGCTCCGCGCCGGCCGAGGACGACGCGCGTACTCAACCCGTCGAGCAGGGCCAGGAGTTCGAAAGCACGAGCCGCCACATATAGGTCCGCGGCGAAGCGGCCCTGCCGCACGCCCTCGGCGAGGAGTGATTCGAGGTCCGTGACGAGTACGACACCGGCCGAGGCGATGCCGGTGCCGGCCAGGTCCTCGGGGACGCCTCGGGCATGGCCGAGCCGCCCGCTTCTCCTCACGGACGCGATGCATCAGGAAGATGTTGCAGTCGATGCCCAGAGGATCAGTTGGGGCCGTGGCTTTCCGCCCAACGGCTCGTCGTCAAGCGGCACCTGTCAGGTCACGATGGATGATGCGGGCCGCTCCTTCGACTGTGACGACGCCGTAGTCCATGGTGCCGTTGCCGGTCGAGAGGACTGCCATGCCGTAGTCGTGACCACCGCCGGTGAAGGCGCCCACGCTGTTCACCCGCCATCCGCCGGTGGTGCGCGGCAGCCAGCCATTCTTTACGTGCACGGTTGCCGCAGTGGGCGACCCGGCGGGCACCCCCCACCTCTGGCCGGGGGTGACGCGATTCATCAGATCGAGAGCGTAGCTGCGCGAGGAGGGGGTGAGCACCGCGTTCTCCGTCGTCAGCAGCTGCATGAGCCGGAGCTGGTCGCCGGCGGTGATCTGGGTGAGGCCCCAGCTTCCACCGGACCCGGGAACGGTATGCCGCATGTGTGCCAGAGCCAGGAACTTCTTGAAGCCTGCGGCACCGATCTGGTGCCAGAGTGCGGAGGTTGAGGCGTTGTCCGACTTGGTGATCATGGCGGTGGTCAGTTTCACCTCCCGCGGAGTCAGCTTCCGGTGTGCCTCTTCGGCCTGTCGCAGCAGTGCTCCGAGAACCGAAACCTTCACCACGCTGGCGGAGTCGAATGGCGTGTCGGCCTTGAGTTCGCAGGTGGTGTTGGTGAAGCGGTCGTACAGGGCCAGCGACCATGTGCCCTGTCGCCCGTTGAGAGCACCGGCTATGTCGTGGGACAGCTCGGAGGCCAGACCCGGCTTCTTCGAGGTGCAGACGACCTTCGAATCACCGGCCGCGGCACTGGTGGTGCCGGCCGAGGCACTGGTGGTGCCGGCCGAGGCACTGGTGGTGCCGGCCGAGGCCGGGGTTGCCAAGGCGAATACGGTGAGCAATGAGCTTGCGGCCAGGGCAGTAGCCAGACCGCGCCGCGAGCAGGTCAATGTGTGTGATCCATGCATGAAGGCTGTGTCCTGTCTCGCTGTGTGCCGTGGGTCGTCTCGCAGGCCCTCGCGCGGCCGGCTGAGAGTCGGGCTTCCGCTGCGTTTGCTTACAACCGCTCAGCAAAGTGGGCCGCAGCAGGTTGCCGCCCTGGCATCTGGTCGGGCCGCGGAGAATCGATGAACGGGAGTCGGGGCTCAGCCATACCGGATCGGATCCCAACTCATAGGCCACCGCGACCATACGTGGCCCGAAATCAGCGATCTTGAATATCTGGGGCGAAATGCCCGATATAGGGGTTTTGTCGATATGTGATGTTCGCTAAATCGGCAGCCTTGAAGTGGCGCCCCCCCGGAACGCCGAGGCGGCGGGAAAGTCCACCTCTTGTCCGGGGGTGAGGGCGCGCCGGCGAGGTGCGGCGAAGGGGGTGTCGTCGTCCGCAACCGTCGACGCGCGGATCGGTCGTCCTGCGGACTTGCCGATGACGAGACGGGGTGACCGCCCTGTCCATGGCTGCATGACCACTACTCCGTTTCTCCGGCATGCAGCGGTTGAGGCATGGGTCTCCTCGGTGTCGTCAGGCACCTCGCGTGAACGAGGTCTGCGCAGGGGGTAAATGGGGATAAATCCCTGCAAACTCGAACCCCTTTACTCCGTGCAGCGGCCCATTCCTTGTTCTGGTGCGGCCGTGGGGCCCGATCGTGGCATCCCGCTCAGGTGACACCGATTGAATGATCAAAGTGGCGGGGGGTTAGCATATGAGCGCCGCCTAGCTCGAAAGATAAGCCTGTGACTGTCAATGACGACTCGTTCACCAACTGGAAGAACCGCGAAGAGATCGCGGAGTCGATGATCCCCGTCATCGGGAAGCTGCATCGGGAGCGGGACGTCACGGTCCTGCTTCACAGCCGCTCCCTGGTGAACAAGTCGGTGGTCAGCATCCTCAAGACCCACCGATTTGCCCGGCAGATCGCTGGTGAGGAACTCTCGGTCACTGAGACGCTGCCGTTCCTGCAGGCTCTCACCACGCTCGATCTCGGCCCTTCCCAGATCGACATCGGCATGCTCGCCGCGACGTACAAGACCGACGACCGCGGTCTCTCGGTGGAGGAGTTCACCGCCGGGGCCGTCGCCGGCGCCACGGGTGCCAACAAGATCGCACGCCGCGAGCCGCGCGACGTGGTCCTCTACGGGTTCGGCCGCATCGGCCGTCTCGTCGCCCGCCTGCTGATCGAGAAGGCCGGCTCCGGCAACGGCCTGCGGCTGCGCGCCATCGTCGTCCGCCAGGGCGGCAAGCAGGACATCGTCAAGCGCGCCTCGCTGCTGCGCCGTGACTCCATCCACGGCCAGTTCCAGGGCACGATCACGGTCGACGAGGCGAACAGCACGATCATCGCCAACGGCAACGAGATCAAGGTGATCTACGCCGGCGATCCGACCGAGGTCGACTACACGGCGTACGGCATCAAGGACGCCATCCTCATCGACAACACCGGCAAGTGGCGCGACCGCGAAGGCCTCTCGAAGCACCTGCGCCCCGGCATCGACAAGGTGGTGCTGACCGCGCCGGGCAAGGGCGACGTCCCCAACATCGTCCACGGCGTCAACCACGACGTGATCAAGCCGGACGAGCAGATCCTGTCCTGCGCCTCCTGCACCACCAACGCGATCGTCCCGCCGCTGAAGGCGATGGCCGACGAATACGGCGTCCTGCGCGGTCATGTGGAGACCGTCCACTCGTTCACCAATGACCAGAACCTGCTGGACAATTACCACAATTCCGACCGTCGTGGCCGCTCGGCGCCGCTCAACATGGTCATCACCGAGACCGGTGCCGCTGCCGCCGTCGCCAAGGCGCTGCCCGAACTCGACGCAAGGATCACCGGCAGCTCGATCCGCGTCCCGGTGCCGGACGTCTCGATCGCGATCCTCAGCCTGCGGCTCGCGCGCGAGACCACCCGTGAGGAAGTCCTCGATTACCTCCGCAACGTGTCGCTGACCTCGCCGCTCAAGCGCCAGATCGACTTCACCAGCGCCCCCGACGCCGTCTCCAGCGACTTCATCGGCTCGCGCCACGCCTCGATCGTTGACGCCGGTGCCACCAAGGTCGAGGGCGACGACGCGATCCTCTACCTGTGGTACGACAACGAGTTCGGCTACTCCTGCCAGGTCATCCGCGTCGTCCAGCACGTCTCCGGGGTGGAGTACCCGACCTACCCGGCCCCGGCGGTCTGATCTCGGCGGACTGTCCGATCCGGTGTCCCGGCAGGCGGGGCGGCAGTGGGGCGGCAACCGATCCCGATCGGTACCCGGTTGCTCTCCCACCGCCGCCGGCCGGCTGCCCGCAACGGGGCTCGGCCCTGGGACCGGTGGGCGGGTGAAGGCGGTGCCCGAACAGGACCGGGCGGCGGGGTCGTGCCCGGCATGGCCCGGGCCCGGTAGTGGGGAGAACTCCGCCTGTGGACAGCCGTGCCTGTCCTGCGCGGCCGACGCCGACCGGCCGTACAGGACAGGCGACAGCCGTCCCGGCCAAATCTGGGCAGGCTACTGCGGATACGGGTCGTAGCAGTCCAGTGCGGGGTGGTAGAGCACCTGCCAGGTGTCCTCCTCGACGACCCCGGTTCTGTCCAGACCGTGGCATCCCTGAATCCACACGATCTTCTTCGACATGGCTGAGCCGAAGATCCCGTCGACCGCGAGTTTCGGAACGCCGCCCCACACATTGCTCAGACACTGAGCCTGCTTCACGGACAGACCGGTGTTCACGTACGTGAGCGCCGGACGATCGGTGGAGGAGGTGTAGGAGCATGTCTCCTCAGCGGCGGCCGCATCGTGCGTCGCCGCCGCCAAGGCCCCGGCGGTCAGCAGCGCTGTGCCGAAGGCCGCACACGTTCGACGGTTCATGTCGGACACTCCTCTCCGTACGGGCATGTGCACCTGCATCCAGCATGGGGGCGCAAGCGTCGTCCCGCGCAGTCGAACCGCCGCGCCCGCGCAAGGTGCACCAAGGTCGACGTGCTGGTATCCGCTGAGCGACATTTGCCGCCCGCGGCTGGGCGTACCGGTCACGGCGCGGCTGGTACAGGGTTTCGGGGCCGCGGTGAGGCTGCCGAAGTCGATGGCTCCGATCCGCGAGGCGTACCGGGACCCGGTCAAGCGGGCCATCGCGTTCTGGGCGACGGACGATGGGCGGCCTGAGCGCATCCCCAGCGCATAACCAGGGCGTCCGCGGGCAGCCGGGACGAGCGGAGCACCACCACGAAGCACATCAAGCTCGGCGATGACCTGGACGTCACCCCGATCGGTATGCGCGGATGCCCATCAACGCGCTCCGCACCGCGCACACGCGGACAACGACGAAGGCATCCGCGCCATCCACCAAGTGCTCGGCCTGGGTGTCACCCACCCGAGGCGTGCGGCCCCTTCCTCAGCAAGGAGTTCGGGCCTCGCGGCGGCGGTGCACGCATGGAGCCCCCTCCCGCGCGAACCGCCACCGTACAACTGTTGCCTCTGTCAGCTCTCGGCATCTTCCGCGCGGCGCTCACCCTCTGCCTGGGACGGCTGGGTGCGCATCGTGGCGGGGTGCCGCTCCTCGGCCGGATTCATGTCCTCGTCCAGCCTCTCGCCCTCTGCTTGCGACGGCGTCGGGTACTCGTCGTTCTCGCTCATGGCCGCCTCCACGGTCGGGACGCGTGCATACAAAACGAGCGTAACCCGTCGCCCGGTCGGGAGCCTGGGCTGCGCGCATTGTCCTGCGCAGTCGGCCGCAAGCTGTCCGTCGATGGACATGGCGGGGAGGGGCAGGACTCAGCGGAGAGTGCTGGAGTGCTGGTGACAGGCCTTTTCCGCTTCGGACGTCCGGTCGGGCAGCACGTCCACCACGCGTCAGCGGGGGCTCCGCGCTCAGCCCCCAGCACGTGGGCGAGGAGCTCACCGTGTCCGACCGCACCTGGCCGACTCGTGCACCGCCCGGGGGCGGTGCAATGTGGAAGACGTGGGCCTCAGCGAAGGTTTTGCGGGTCTGCGGGATCCATGGCGGCCGAGTCATGCCCTGCTGGCGATTCCCGTTGTGCTCATCATCGTGATCACAGTCGTGGACATCGTCGTGCCGCAGGACATCCATCTGGGACCGCTGCTGGTCATCGCGCCCGCGATCACTGCCTCATTCGCCGGGCCTGTGCTGACCGGAGCGATCGGGGTCCTTGCCGTGGCGGCCCAGGCATACATCGGCCTGCACCTCGGCGTACTGTCCTCCCGAAACCTGATGGTGCAGATCGCCGCCCTCGCCGGGCTCTCGGCCCTGATCGTGTCCTTCTGCGTCGTACGCGAGCGGCGCAGCCGCGAACTCGCGCAGGTGCGGTCGGTGGCCGAAGCCGCGCAGCACGTCCTGCTGTGGCCGCTCCCGGACCGTATCGGCCCGCTGCGGATCGCCTGCCTGTACCTGGCTGCCGAGGACGAGGCCCAGATCGGCGGTGATCTGTACGCAACCACCCGCGTCGAAGGCGGAACCCGGGTGATGATCGGTGACGTCAGAGGCAAGGGGCTGGCCGCCGTCGGAGAAGCCGCCGTCCTGCTCGGCGCCTTCCGCGAGGCCACTTACCAGCACACCAGCCTGCCCGCACTGGCCGCGGCCCTCGAACGGAGTGTCTCCCGCTACCAGGCCGACTTCGAGCCGGAAGGCGAGGCCGGGGAACGCTTCGCCACCGCCCTGCTGCTGGAGATCCCCGACGTGGGCCGGATCAGCCGAATGACCAGCTGCGGACACCCTGCACCGCTCCTGCTGAATTCGGAGCACGCCGTCACCGTCCCGAGTCTGCACCCCGCGCCCCCGTTGGGGGTGGGTGGCATGGGGCCGACGGGCTACGCCCTTGACGTGTTCTCCTTCGAGGAAGGAGACACCCTCCTCCTCTACACCGACGGCGTCATCGAGGCTCGCGACCGAGAGGGAGACTTCTACCCGTTCGCGGAACGGGCCGCCCGGTGGGCCGAGAGCTCCCCAGAGGCACTTCTGCACCATCTGCGGGGCGACCTCCTCGCCCACGTCGGCGGACATCTGGGCGACGACGCCGCTTTCATCGCGATCCGCCGCGATCCCATCCACCAACCGGGACGCAACCACGGAGACCGCCCACCCTGACGGCTTGCGCCGAGAGGTGCTGCTGTCGCTGTTCACCCTGCTCGGGCCAGAGCTGCTGCCTCGCCTCCGGATTCCACGTTCGGCCTGGTCCGGATGTTCGCCACGTGGTCGCGCGTCCACCGGGACATGTGCGGCTTCGTCAGCCTGGTCCTGCGTCGGACCTCCGACTGACTGACCCCGGACAAGCCCCGGCGCCCCCGGTCCAGCCCTGCTCCGCCAGATCATGCAGGCGCTCCCTGGCCTCGGGGCATTCGACGAGTCGGCCGCGTCCGAAGCGGGCTCGGTCCGGACGAGCGGCTCCAGGTGGGCGCCGAGCAGGCCCTTCGGATCTCACTCGACCGGGCCAGCAAACGTGGTGACTGCCTTCTCTCCACGCCCCCGTGGCCACGCCGGAGTTGCGTGGCCACGAGGGCCATGAGTCTGTGGGAGTCGGCTCTGCCAGATCTCAGCCTGCAGGAGGAGACATGCACACTGAACGGAACGGCCGCTCGGCCGACAAGCTTTCCGTGGTGTACACGGTTCACGTCATCGAGGGCGGTGAGCAGGGGTTTCTGGACGCGTACGAGCAAGTACGGAAGTCCGTCGCCAGCGTCCCGGGACACATTATCGACCGACTGGGAGAACCCATCGACGACTCCCGCCAGTGGGTGATCACCAGCGAGTGGGAGACGCCCGACCACTTCTTCGCCTGGCTACAGGGCGAGGACCATCGCGCACTGCTGGCTCCGCTGCGTCTCTGGGTCGACCGGACCCAATCGCTGCGATACCGGGTCATCAAGGAGACCGTGGGGGTGAAGTCATGACACACCCCACCACCGGCCCCGTCGCCGTTCTCGGGCTCGGCGCGATGGGCACCGGCCTGGCCAATCGCCTTCTCGAGCAGGGCGTTCAGGTGCGGGTCTGGAACCGCACCGCGGGGCGGACCGAACCGCTCGCCCGGGCCGGCGCCGTCGCCGCAGCCCATCCGGCCGATGCCGTCGAGGGTACGAGCGCTGCCATCTGCACCGTGACCGACGGCGAAGCCCTCACCGCCGTGCTGCACGGACCGGACGGGATTCTGACCGGAGGCCCGTACCCCGGCGCCCTGGTCTGCGCCAGCACGGTCGCCCCCGAAGAGGTCGTCCGCCTCACCGGTGACATGCACTCCGTTCTGGACGTCGGCATGCTCGGCAACCGGGAGCACGCCCGCAGCGGTGAGCTGCGGCTGTTCGTCGGCGGCGAGGAACGGGTCTTCACCGCGGGGCGGCCGCTGCTCGAACTGCTGGGCAAGGAGGTCGTCCACCTGGGCGAACTCGGTTCCGGCATGCGGATGAAGCTGCTCCTCAACCTGCTGATGGGGATCGAGGTGCAGGCTCTGGCCGAGGCCGTCGAGCTGGCGGCCGCCACCGGACTCGACCGGAAGCTCGTCCTCGGCACGATCGCCGGCAGCGGCTTCGCCTCGCCCGTCATGTCGTTCAAGTCCAAACGGCTGGCAGCCGGGCGCTTCGACAAGCCCGACTTCCGGCTGAGCCTGATGGCCAAGGATCTCCTGCTCGCCGCAGACCAGGCCGCGGCGGCCGGACTGCGGCTCCCTCTCGTCTCCGCAGCCGCGCAGACCCACGTCCGTGCCATCGACCAGGGACACGGAGACGAGGACTGCGTCGCGGTCGCCCACGCACTCACACCGAACCCGGGAACTCACACGTGATCATTGACATCCACGGACATCTGTCCCCGCCGGAGGCCGCCCGACGCTTCCCCATGCCTCCCAGCCTGACCGACGTCGACGGAATGCTGGCCGCCCGCGCCCAGGCCGGGATCGACCTCACCATCATCGGCAGTCCGGTCGGCGCCGGCGCCATGGCGCGAGTTCCGGGCGTCGACAACTACGCGCAACCGCGAGACCGGCTCCGGAGATTCCACGCATGGATGTCGGGACTGATCGCCTCCTTCCCCGACCAGTTGCGCGGGTACGTGTACGCCAACCCGTTCGGCGACGACGATCACCTGGAAGGAGTCCGGGAGACGCTGGCGGATCCCGCCTTCGTCGGCCTGATCACCACCTCCAGCGTGCACGGCGAACTGCTCGGCTCTCCGCGGGCCGACTCCTTCTTCGCGCTGGCAGCCGAGGCGGGAGTGCCGGTCCTCGTGCACGCCCCGGCCGAACCGATCGGCACGGACCGGGTCGACGACCTCGGCTTCGTCGAGCAGATCGGCCGGTTCGGCGATGTCACCATGGGCATGGCCATGATCGCGTTCGCGGGGTGGCTGGATAAATATCCGGGCCTGCGGCTGATCGGCGCCACCGGCGGCGGCGCGATGGCGCTGCTGCCGGAACGCCTGCAGACGGCAGCGCGTCCCCGGCACTGGGGCGGTGGCAAGCCGTCGGCGCCGTCCTCGGCCCCGGCGCCGTCCTCCGCTCCATCGGCGGCCGACCCGGGCGGCGCACTCCAGCGCATGTATGTCGACACCAGCACGTTCAGCCCGGCGCACCTGGGCCTCAACGCAGAGGTGCTGGGGCCGGAGCGGATGCTGTTCGGCACCGACTCGCCGCCGATGTCCGTGCCCCTGGAGGAGTTCATGCGCATGATCGAGAAGCTGCCGATCGACAAGGCGTCCCGGCAGCTCATCCTCGGCGGGAACGCCGAGGCCCTTTTCGACCTGAGGAGCCGTCCGTGACCACAGTGGACGATCCGGTCGCCGCAGCCGAGCGGTGCACCCCCGAGTTCCGACGGAACCCGCACCCGGTCTACGCGAGCCTCAGAGATACGGCACCGGTCTGCCCCATGCGGCCGCCGCACGGCATCGACACCTACCTGATCACGCGGTACGAGGACGCGAGGGCGGCCCTGGCGGATCCGCGCCTGAGCAAGGACATGTACGGGGCCATGGACGCCTACCGGAGGATCTTCGGTGACTCGTCCGTGGCTCTGGACAACCACATGCTCAACTCCGATCCGCCCAAGCACACACGGCTGCGCAGGCTCGTCAGCTCCACGTTCACTCCGCGCCGCGTGGAGTCGCTGCGGCCGCGGATCCAGGACATCGTCGACACGCTGCTGGACAACTGCGCGACCCGCGAACCGGTCGACCTGCTGCCCGCGTTCGCGTTCCCGCTGCCGATCATCGTGATCTGTGACCTGCTCGGCGTGCCGCCGGACGAACGGCCGGAGCTGCAACGCCTGTCCACCACAGTGGCGCAGACAGGATTCAGCAAGGAATCCAAGCAGGCCCAGCAGAAGGCGGAGGAGAACCTGCACGCGTACTTCGCGGATCTTCTCGCGCGCAAGCGCAGCCGCCCTGATGAGGACCTGCTCAGCGCGCTCACCGCAGCCCGGGACGAAAACGGCGGGCTCACCGAGCAGGAGCTGATCTCCACAGCGTTTCTGCTGATGTTCGCGGGGCACAAGACAACCGCCTACCTCATCGGCAACGCCGTCCACCATCTCCTCACCCATCCTGCGCAGCTCCGCACCGTGCAGGAGAACCCGGAGCTGGTCGGACAGGCGGTGGAGGAGCTGCTGCGCTATGACAGCTCGGTGGAGAGCGCGACGTTCCGCTTCGCGACCGAGGATGTAGAGATCGCCGGCACGCGGATTCCGAAGGGCTCCCTGGTTCAGGTCGCGCTCAGTTCGGCCAACCGCGACCCGTTGAAATTCGACTCTCCGGACGAGTTCGACGTGACCCGGCCGGAGAGTGGGCAAAGTGCCCATCTGGGGTTCGGGCACGGCATCCACTACTGCCTGGGAGCGTCTCTGGCCAGACTGGAGATGCAACTCGCTCTCATGGGACTGTTCAGCCGTTTTCCGAGAGTGGCTCTGGCAGACCCCGTGCGTGAGGCGCCCTGGATGGAGGTTCCGTTCCCGGCCTTCCGCGGCCTCGCAGAGCTGCCTGTCGTGCTCAAGCCTGCCGTGCCGTGACCCACAGCGGGAAGGCGTCGACATCCTTGTCCGGGCCGCCTCGGAGCCTCCGGGGC
>NZ_JBEOVN010000135.1:0-21454 GCF_040295565.1 Streptomyces sp. NPDC002785
CGGCGGAACCAGGACCTCTCACCTGGCCCGCCTCGAACTCGCCGCCTGAACCGCGATCAAGACCGCCGCTTTGCGGATTTCCCAACGGAGTCCTTTAGGCCAGGGAGCACGTCAACTGTGATGCTGTGCAGATTTCGCACCATCATGCCGAAGTTGAAGCGGTCTCCCGAAGGCGTTGGCCAAGACTGCCTCAGCCAGTCGAGGTCGATGACGGCGTTGGGTCCAGAGGGAACGGGACGTTCGGCGCCGCACACACGGCTACGAATGCGCCCGGTGGCGGATGGCGCTGGAACGTGACCTCGTCGCACCGGTCGCCAAGCCGCCACCCCTCTCTGGAGTGCGGTTCGTGCCCTACGCCGAGGAATGGAAGGAACGAGCCAGGTCCGCGCTGAACGACGCCTTCCGCGACCACTGGGGCGCTCAGCCGGTCACCGTCGCCGAATGGGCGCCGGTGACCGCTGAGCGCATTCCGCCCGCATCTGTCCGTACTCGCCGTCACCCCCGGCACACACGATGGCGAGCGCGTCGTCGGCTTCGTCTTCGTCGACGTGACCCAGGATGAATGGCCGCTGCGCGGTGGCCCGTTCGGATACGTTCAGGCCGTCGGCGTACGGCGGGACGCGCGAGCCCACGGGCTGGCCCGCGCAATGCTGGACCACGTGCTGCGGGCGCTGCGGGCCGACGGCCTTGAACCACGCCGTGCTTGATGTCGACGCCCAGAACCCCACCGGCGCCCTCGGTCTGTACCAGAGCCTTGGTTTCACCGTCATCGCCCGCTCGGTCGGTCTCATCAAACGCTTCTGACCCCCGGCGCGTCTGGCACGGCGGTTCGGGTGTCGTCGTACTGCCCTGCGGTGCGGGGCAGCCGGGAGCTCAGCCATCGCCTGGGCGCCGGCGTAGAGGGTGCGGGGGTCGCCGGTGGCGGCGACGAGCAGGGCCGGGACGTCGTTGTCGAGCACGGTCGGCGCCTCGGCGGGCCGGTCCCAGAACTCGCAGGGGGTGATGTTGTTGGCCAGCGGCCCGGCAAGGGGGAACCGCTCGCGGGAGGCCTGGACCGCGCGCCAGTAGCTCCCGACGCCGCGCCGCTCGGCCACGTCGCGATGGCCGTGGTTCGTAGGACGGCACCAACTCCTGAATCAATACTGGCAGAAGTTATTTATTTGCTCTACGTTGCATCCGTGTTTCGACATCACTCCCAGCCTTCCCTGCCCTTGGTCAGCGCGCCCGCCGAGACCGCGGTCCTCGCCCTGCTCCTCGGGGAGGGACCGCTCAGCAGAGTGGAACTGGCCCGGCGGACGGGGCTCTCCTCGACGGCCGTCACCAAGGCGGCCAGACCGCTCATCGACGACGGCTACCTGTACGAACTCCCGCCGGAGCGCACAGCGCCCGGTGCCGGCCGACCGGTCAACCCGCTCGCGGTCGCTCCCGACCGGGAGTACTTCGTCGGACTGAAGATCAGCGCCGACCAGGTCTTCGGCGCCGTCTGCGATCTGCGGGCCGGCATCCGAGCCGCGGCCGGGCTGCCGCTCGACGTGTGCACCCCCGAGGCCGTCGCCGCCCGCGTCTCCGAGCTGGTCGGCGAACTGCTGGACGCCGAACCCGCGTTCCGGGACCGTACGCGCCACCTCGGCGTCGCCGTGAACGGGGACGTGGACCGCGACACCGGCAGGCTCCGCCACTCCGGCCTGCTCGGCTGGCGCGACGTCCCACTCGCCGAACTGCTCACCGCCTCCACCGGCCTGGCGGTCACCGTCGAGAACGACGTCCGGGCCCTGACCGTCGCCGAGCACTGGTTCGGCGAAGGCATCGGAACCGGCCACTTCGCGCTGATCACCATCGGCGCAGGCATCGGTTCCGCGCTCGTCGTCAACGGGCACCTGCTCAGAGGGGCCTATGGTGTGTCGGGCGAGGTCGGACACATCTGCGTCGACCCGACCGGACCGCTCTGCCGCTGCGGCGCGCGCGGCTGCGTCGAGGCGATCGCGTCGACCGACGCGATTCTCGCAGCGGTCCGCCATGCCGCCGCGAACCCGCGCCTCATGTTCGACGAGGTCATCGAGATGGCCAGGGAGGGCCATCCGGCGGCCCGCGAGGCCTTCGCCCGGGCCGGACACGCCATCGGGGTCGGCATTGCCGCGCTGGTCAACCTCGTTGGCCCGGAGCGCGTCGTCGTCAGCGGTGAAGGCGCCGACGCCTACGACCTGTTCAGCCGTCACATCCAGGACACGTACGCCGAACACGCCTTCGGAGCGGCGTCCCGGTGCCCGCTGTCACTGCGCCCGCTGCCCTGGGAGGAGTGGGCCCGCGGTGGCGCCGCGGTGGCCATCCAGGCCCTCTTCCCACAGCCCGCGGCCACCTCCACGATCGGCGCCGGCTGACCTACGTGGCACGTCGTCGTCCCCACAGCCGTCGCGCGCCCCTGGTCGTCATGTTCCTCGTCGCCCAGCGCTACATCGTCGAAGGCATCGCCACCAGCGGCCTCAAAGGCTGACCCACCGCTCCACCGCTCAACCAGCTGAACCGCTCCATTGCTCCACCGCTCCGTACCGCAGAGCACATACCCCCCTCTCCCGCAAGGAGCCCCCGTGACACCACGCACACTGCTCCGACGCGCGACCGCGACCCTGGCCACGCTGTCCGCGCTGCTCATCACCACAACCTCCACCTCCACCGCAGCCCCGGAGCCCCGGGTGGCCCCGCCGGCCGCCCTCACCGGAGCACAGCTCTCCGACTCCTGGACCGGCCCGCTCAGCACCCGGGGCCGCTGGATCGTCGACGCCGACGGCAACCGCTTCAAACTGAGGTCCGGCAACTGGGCCGGTGCCCAAGGCACTTGGCAAGGCAGTGGCGACGTCAACGACGTGGCGAACCACCAGGCGCGGCAGATGTCGCACAACATCCCGCTCGGCCTCGACCGGACATCGATCGACCGGATCCTGGCCGACTTCCACGCCCTTGGCCTGAACAGCATCCGGCTTCCGTTCGCCAACGCGCTCGTCCACGACACCACCCCCGTCCCGGACACGGCCGTCGCCGCCAACCCGCAGCTCAAGGGGAAGACCCCGCTGCAGATCATGGACTCCGTGGTCGAGGAGCTCACCGCGGACGGCTTCGCGGTCATCCTCAACAACCACACCACCAGCTACCGCTTCTGCTGCAGCCTGGACGGCAACGAGCGGTGGAACAGCGGACAGTCCACCCGCCAATGGATCGACGACTGGGTGTTCCTGGCGAAGCGCTACCACGACAACCCGCGCGTCGTGGGCGCCGACCTGCGCAACGAGGTCCGTCGCGACACCTGGAACGACGCGAACTGGGGCTGGGGCGACGACCACGACCTGAACAAGGCGTTCGAGCAGGCAGGGAACGAGATCCTGCAGGCCGCCCCCGACCTCCTGATCATCATGGAAGGCATCAACTGGCAGGGCATCCCGACCGACCTGACCAGCCACGGCCGCCCCATGCTCACCCCGGTCGCCACCCTGTCCAACACTCTGATCCACTCCGGGAAGCTGGTGTACGCGGCACATTTCTACGGCTACACCGGCCCCGCCCACACCGGCGCCACCGGGACCGGCGAGACACACGACCCGCGCTACGAGGAACTCACCCCCGAAGAACTCATCCGGGTCGTCAACGACCAGGCCCTGTTCGTCACCCAGGCAGGCCAGCACTTCACCGCCCCCGTGTGGATCAGCGAATTCGGCGCCGCCGGCCGAGGACCGGAGGACACCAGGGAACGCGCCTGGTTCACCCGCTTCACCGACATCCTGGTGAAGAACGACGCGGACTTCGCGATCTGGCCGCTCGTCGGCTGGACCGACGGCAACGGAACGCCCCAGGACAACTGGGCCATGATCAACTACAGCGCGTCCGGTGAACGGCTGAGCGTCCTGGACCCCGGCGACTGGCGCACCACCGACTGGAACAAGCTCGTCGGCGCCCCCGCCCAGGCAGGCCGGATCGCCCCCTCCCCCCGCTGGAACATGCTCAACCTGGACTACGCCGACTACAACGTCTCCGCGACCATGCTGACAAAGCCGGACTGGTCCCCGGGCAACCGCAAGGGCAACTGCCCGGACAGCCAGCGACTCGTCGGCCTCGGCCGCAGCGACAGCCGCGGCCTGTGCACCGACGTCGGCCGGCCCGCGAAGGCGAACGGCTCCTGGACCGTCGTCACCGACGAGCGGTACGTCACCGGGGGCGACTGGGCGAGCGGCTACAACAAACTCCAGTGCCCCGGCAACACCTTCGCGGCCGGCTACAGCGTGCGCGGCAACGCCATGGCGGCCCTCCTGTGCGCTCCCGCCGCCGACTCCCTTCCCACCGCTGACCGCGTCCTCTGGTTCGACCACGGCGACAACCGGCCCGCCACCGGAGGCTCGATCGCCAGCGACTGGGCACCGGGCTACTACAAGGGCCAGTGCGCCGACAACGAGTACCTCGCCGGCGTCGCCCACACCTGGAAGTGGAACCACGGCGGCGTCCCCGACGCCCTGCTGTGCCGCCCGCTGGGCTGAACCGACCGAAGCCGCGCCTCCGAGGAGTACCACCGCCATGCCCCGACTGGAGATCGCCGACGACGGTTTCCGTCTCGACGCCCGCCCGTTCCGCATCATCTCCGGAGCCCTGCACTACTTCCGGGTCGACCGGAGCAGTGGGCCGACCGACTCCACAAGGCACGGCTGCTGGGCCTGAACACGGTCGAGACCTACGTCCCGTGGAACCTGCACGCCCCGCGCTACGGGGAGTTCCACTTCGACGGCGGTCTCGACCCGACGACTCGCCGCCGAGCCGTGAGCGGGCGATGTGAGGGCTTACGCCAACGCCATTGACGCGGAGTCGAGGTGACGGTTTTCATGACCAGTCGGTGGCCGGGTTCCAGGGCCACCCTCCCCGACAAGCCAGGCAGCCGCTACGGTGCGATGGTTCTGGGGTCCATGCGGCGAAGCGGCGTGAGCTGTTGGGCACGGCGCACTGAACAAGCTCCAAGAGCTGCCGTGCGCCTTCTCCACAAGAGTCCCAGCTCTCTTCGGGCTGCCCGAACTGGCGGACAATCTCGCCGAAGGCTACGTCCTCAAGCCGGCCGGCGAATGGTCGGAGGCGGATTCCGCAGGCGCAGGCATGCGTCCGGTGGTCAAGGTGAAGCAATCGTCTTTCGCCGAGGACGAGCGGTTCAACGGCGCACGTCCCTATCTGCCGCCGCCGCAGGGAGCGGCCGGAGTTCCCGCCTGGCTCCTGGCCCAGGCCTCGGCACTCCTCACCCCCGCTCGCGCGGCGGCCGCGGTCAGCAAGCTGGGCTCCCGCACTCCCGTGGACGCTGTGGCGGAGGAGATCACCCGGGATGTTTCGGAAGAGCTCGCCGAAGCGGTGGGAGGCCTGGAGGACACACTCCTACGCCCGCTGGAACGGGCGCTTCTGCCCGGGGCACACTCTCTGGCGGTGTTCGACGCCAAGGACCGCCATCCCTCCCAGGCGGAGAAGGCACACAGTGACGGCAGCGAGCAGTCGCCTCAGTGATAAGGCACGCGGGCAAAAGGCACCAGTCAGCAGGCGTGGCTGATTGGCTCTGGCTGGATGACGCGCGCTCGCTTGGACATCGGCGCACCGGGGCCGCAACCCGGTCCTGCCTCACGTCGAGTGCCCAGCCCTCGACCGGGCACTCGCGTCACGGAGCGGGTGAGGGCCCAGGAGCTGCGTCGGACACCACACGCATGCCCAGGCCGCGCACTCGGTAGATGCACGTGTCATCGCCCCACAGCGACGCGTCCGCCGTCGCATAGGGCCCCCGCGCGTCCGTGCCGCTCTCCACGATGTCCATGTCCACCCGGATCAGCCGGTTGGCCGGGGTGATCTGGCCGCGGTACGTCCAGGTTGTCTCGCGGCCGGGCAGCACCGGCTCGAACCGGGGGCGTGGGATACCGTCCGCCGCGCCGCGCTCGAGCAGGTGGTACTGGAGCAGTTGGCACATGGCCTCGACGCCCAACGACCCCGGCTGCACCGGGTCCTGGAAGAAATGGGCCCGGAAGAACCACTCGTCCGGGACCACGTCCTTCTCCGACCGCAGCCGCCCGAGCCTCATGCTGCCCCCGTCCGGCCAGGAACCGGTGATCCGGTCGAGCATCAGCAGCATTGGGCCCGGCAGCCGCGGTTCCCCGGCGCAGTAACGAGCGGGCCGGGCGGTCAGATCGACCACACGGTCGCAAGGCTGGTCGAGACTGGCCCGGTCCTGGGCCGACGCCGTGAGGCCCTGCTGGTGGTCGAAGGCCGACGGCGGGAAGTAGCCGAAGGCCGTGGAGAGTTCGAACAGCGGCACGCCGTCGGCCGCACACCTCACCCGGAACGACTCGATGATCACGTCCCCGCTGTGGGAGATACGAGTCAGTTCAGCATGGGTGCGCACCGTACCCGTCGCCGGAGTGACCTCACCGGTGACCGTTCCCGACCCGTCGAGGTTGCGGAACAGCAGATCCGTGTCGGTGGTCAACGCGCTGCCCACGTACGAGGCCAGCCACCCGCAGGGTTGCAGCGCAATCTCCATCAGGACGGCGAACGGCATCGTACGGCCGCCGCTCTGCTCGAAGTACCAGGCCCGCGCGGGCACGTCGTACTCCGCGACGACACTGCTGCCCTCCTGCATACCGCCCTGCGGACCGTCCACCGAGACGATCCGGCTCATGAAGTGGTAGGGGGGACCGGGCAGCCGCGCGACTTTACGGGTGCTGTCGAAGGGCTTGTACGCGGTGCCGAACGCCTCACTCGGTCTGCCCCAGGCGCACGCCAGCAACGAGGTGTGGTCGAAGGGGAATCCATTGGCCGCCGTCGCCACCGGCTTCTCCTCTCGGTGCCCGGCCAGCCCGCCGAGCAAGGGGAGCGGCACCGGTGTACCGCTGCCCTGCACGATGGGCGGGCCCGAGCGACGCCAGTGCGACAGCGGCCAGTCGGGCACGAGCCGCAGCGCCACGTCCTGGCCCAGGAATGCTTTCGTCCCGTCCACCGAGCCCAGCACATCGGCGTACAGCGTCGGCACCGGCCCGGCCGAGACACCGCGCACGAACACCTCGTAGACGACCCGTCGGCCGGTCGGAGTCGCCTGGCCTCGGCACATCGCCTTGCAGGGGTGACCGTCGACGGGCTCGAAACGCCAGCCGTCCCGGTTCACGGTGAAGCCCATGGCCGCCAGGTAGAACGCCATCGCCTGGAGACCGCCCTGGAGCATCAGGGTGCCCGGCATACAGGGGTCGTTCTTGAAGTGCCCTGCGAAGAACCAGTCGTCCGGCGACAGCGGGGTCTCGGCCCGCAGATAGCCGCGGCCCCACGGCCCTCCGGCCGGGTCGAACGCGGTCACCTCGTGCACCAGCCGCAGCCTGCCGTCGTCGAGCCCCGGTGAGCGGACGTGGGCCGCCGTCGCCTCCCAGCCGGGGCCGAAGCAGTCCGCCGGCCGCCCCTGCACCAGGGCCCGCACCCGGTCCGCGTTGAAGCGGGTCCGTTCGCAGCGCACTGCGGGCGGGGCGAGCGGCAGGTCGTCGCCGGGCGGCCGTTCGGCGGGATCCCACCGCACACCGTCGCTGCCTGCGAGCTCCTCGGGGGTGAAGAACCCGGCCTGGCCCTTGCGGATGCTGAGCCGGAGTTCGCTGTCCACGTAGCAGTCGTAGTGGAAGAAGGACAGCCAGACGCCTTCGTGCTCCGCGTGGCCGTCGATGTGGATCTCGTAGCGCAGGGTGTCGCCCGCTTCCGGCGGGCTGCCGTGGTACGTCACTTCGCAGCCGAGGAGCCGGTAGGCGCGCTCGCCCCGGCTGAGGAGGTCGACGCCCAGCCAGCTGAGCAGGAGCAGATCCGCCTGGCCTGCCTCGACCATCAGCCCGGCGGGCATACGTCCGGTGGAGTCCAGGTACCAGCTGTCGGGCAGGACGTCGGTCTCTGTCCAGATCGTCCCGTCGGTGCGCACCGGGCCGGGCGCGGCGAGCGCCGCCTGCACGGCGTCGATGCCGATGACCCGGTCCGCGAGCAGCATGGGCGGCTCGGGCATCCGGGTCTGCACCGCGTACGCGTCCTGCTCGGCGAACCGGGGGCCGAACAGCGTGGAGATCTCCCGGGAGGCGAGGTGCTCCAGCTGGGCGCGGTCGAACTTCGGCCCCGGCCTCAGGGGTGGTGTGGGTGCCGCTTCCGGCGGGGGAGCGGGCAGGGACGCCGAGCGGGGCGCGGGCCGTACGGGGACCGGCGGTGGCCCGGCGGTCGTACGCGGTGCCGGGGGGCCCGGTGGCCGTACGGGAACGGGCACGGTGTTTCTCAGCGCGGTGACGGCCAGAGCGGACATCTGCAGGAACCGCTGATGGGCCTCGGTGTGCCCGGCGGTGATCTCTTGGTGCAGCGCGGCGACCCGCAGGCTCTGCCGGAGGACTGCGGCACGGGCGCCCGCCGCCCGCGGCTCCCGCCCGTCCGAGCCTGTCGGCCGGACGTCCGGCAGGGGGCGCAGCCCCACGGCACCGGGGCAGGGCACGGCAACGCCGGCCGGTGCGTCGGACCAGCCGGCCTCCCGGTCCGGTACCGGCGCCAGCTCGGGGGCCCGGGGCAGGGTTACCAGGGCCGGCTCCAGCGGCGGCAGACACGGAGGCGCGGGTACGGGCACGGTGACGGTGGGCCCGGGACGCGGGACCTCCGTGGCGGCTTCCGCGAGCCGGGCGAACAGCTCGTCGGCGTGTACCGGCACCCCCGCGACGACGAGTTCGGCCACCGCCAGGCAGGGCTGCCGCAACCGGGTGTCGCCTGGGGCATCCAGTGCGACGGCCAGATGGTCCCGGTCGCCGAGTACCCGCTTGATCCAGCCGGTGCACAGCTTGCGCGGCCCGTGCTCCACGAAGACCCGGACACCGTCGGCCCACGCCTGCTCGACCGTGGCCGCGAAGTCGATCGTGTTCAGTCCCTGCGCGGTGAGCGCCTCGGCGGCCCGCTCGGCCGTCGGCCAGTACGACTGCCCGGTGGCCCCGCTGTAGAACCGCACACCAGGCACGTCGACGGTGGGACGGTGGTGGGCCTCATGCCATACCTCCCGGATCTCCGCCAACTCCGGTGCGTGGGCGGCCATGTCGTAGTCGAGCTCGATCGCGTGGTCGGCGCCGATCCTGGCCACGACGGCCGCGCACGCGCGGGACTCGCCGCCGATGACGCAGACTCCGGGGGCGTTCACCGCCATCAGATGGACTGCGACCTCGGCGGCGAGCTCGGCACGGACCGCCTCCAGGGGCGCACTGACCAGATAGCTCGACCAGCGGCAGCCCTGGACGCCCAGACGCTCCCAGTGGCGCCGGACCGCCCGGAGTTCACCGGTGAGTTCGGTCGTGAACAGGCCGCTGTTCCGGGTGGCGTCGTACAACCCTGCGGCGTCCGGCCAGGCACCCAGCGCCACCAGGGCGGCCGACTCGCCCGAGGAGTACCCGAGAGCGGCATCCGGCCGGAGCCCGAGCACCTCCCGGGTGAACACGGTGTGGCAGACGGCGAGTTCGGCGGCACCCCAGATCTGGTCGAGGACTCCGCGCTCCGCCCGGTACCGCAGTCGTGCACCGATCGCCCCGTGCCTGGCATGGACGGCCTCGCCGAGCGACGGCAGTGCGAGCATCAGCTCGTGGCCCATACCCGGGTACGCGGCCGAGCCGTTGGTGTACACGAACGCGGTCTGCCCCGTGACCGGCCTGTCCCGGTACAGCACATCGGCCGGACGGGTCCCGCCCTCGGCCAGCCAGCGGCGGGCGGCCTCCTTGCGGCCCGGCAACGCGTCGTCATCGACCACGAGTGCCAGCCGGGCCGGTCCCGTGTCGGACTCCGCACTGGACTCCAGCGCGGCCAGCACCCCCCGGCGGTCGGCCCCGGAAAAGACGTGCAGGCGCGGAGCCGGGCCCCGCAGCCACGGCCGGGCGTCTCCCGCGCGCAGCCGGACACTCGCGGTGGGCCCTTCCAACGGTGTCACCGCGGCCTTCGCGGTGCGCGCGACGGTCGCGGTGTCCGCAGGGCCGCCCGGACGCGGCACCGCGCGGTGCTGGAGCGAGAGCGCCGCGACCGCGACGGAGAGCAGCCCGTACGCGGCGTGAGCGCGCCCGAAGGCCGACGCCGGGTCGAACACCGCGTCAGGGCCGTCCCCGACGACCATGTCGGGTGCGCCGGCGGTGTCCTCATCGAGCAGGGCGACGACGGTGTCGCCGTCCCTGCGCGCGGTGTCCAAGGACTTGAGGACCAGGACGACGGCGGCGTCCCCCGGTTCGTCCTCGCGGCCGAGATCCCGCTGGGCGGTCCGATGCACCGCCTCGCAGGACAGGTCGGTGGCACCGACGAGCGCGGCGTCGACCTCCCCCGACCGGACGGCCCGGGCCGCGAGTTCCAGCGCCACCAGCCCGGACGCCTCCTCCGCCGACACCGCGAAACCTGGGCCCGCCAGGTCGAGTTGGGTACTGATCCGGTTCGCCACAAGGTTCGGCATGGTGCCCACCACCCCCTCCGCGGTCACGGGCGGCACGAACGCGTCCCGGGCGAGACCCACTGACGGTGCCGTGGCGAAAGGCCCGGCCTGCTCCAGCCAGTAGGGAACCCTCCAGCGGGCGCCCGCCCGGGCCACCTCGGGGTCCACCCCCATGCCGATGACCACCATGGTCCGCTCCCGGGGCAGGGACACCGACCGGACGGCCTCCCGGGCGGCCTCCAGCACCAGGAGCTGATGGCGCACCGTTCGCCCCAGGGCCAGTGGCGGGAAGCACAGGTCCCTCAGCTCCACGGCGATCTCGAGGGCGGGGCCACGCCGCTCACCGCCCAGCACCGCCCGCCGGAAGTCCTCCGTACAAGTCCCGTCGCCAACTCGCGCGCCGAGGGCGACGATCGCCACCGGCGTACGGCCGCCCGGCGATTCCGGTACCCGGGTCGGGGCGGGCACGGCGGCGGCCGGGCGGATCGGTCGCGGTACGGCGGACACCGGGTCGCCGTCCGGAAGGTCCACCACCAGATGGGCGTTGGTCCCGCCGAACCCGAACGCGCTCACCGCCGCCCGGTGCGGCCCCGACCACGGTTCCGGCGCAGTCAGCACCCGCAACGGCGTGCCCGCCAGCGCCTCCAGCGGCCGTTCCGCGCCGAGCGTCGCCGGACGGATTCCCGCACGCAGCGCGCCGAGCACCTTCAGCAGCCCGGCCACGCCCGCCGAGGCCAGCAGGTGCCCGACGTTCGACTTCACCGAACCGATGGGCACGTCGTCACAGGTCCCGAAGACCCGGGCCATGCCGCGCGCCTCCACTGCGTCCCCGACCGGCGTCCCCGTCGCATGGCACTCGACGAGTGACACGGTCTCGGGCGCGACGCCCGCCGCGTCGTACGCCAGGCGCATGGCCCTGACCTGGCCCTCCTCCGACGGGCTGATCAGCCCGTCGCCGCGCCCGTCGTTGGACAACCCGACACCGCGGATCACACCGAGCACGGGCAGTCGGGCGGTGCGGGCCGCGGACAGCCGCATCAGGGCGACGAACCCGGCGCCCTCGCCGTGCACCAGCCCGTCCGCGTCCCGGTGGAAGGGCCGGCTGCGCCCCGTGCGGCTCGTTGCGGACAGCCCGCAGAAGCCCACGTGCAGATAGAGGGGGTCCGCCCGGCTGACCGCACCGGCCACCATCAGGTCCGCCGTGCCGTCGTGCAGCCGGTCGCACGCCAGCTTGACGGCATACAGCGACGACGCGCAGGCGGCGTCGAGGGACCACGCGCCCGCGCCCAGCCCGAGGGCTCGGGCCGCGAGCCGGGCGGGCAGCCCGGACGAGAAGCGATTCCGGGCGTCGGGCCGCTGGCGGCGCTCTCCCGTCAGCAAGGCGTCACGGAGCGGGGGCCGCTGGGCGGACAGCCAGACGTGCTCGGCAAAAGCCGCCCCTGTGGGCGTGGGATAGGACAGGTTTCCCAGCACCAGCCCCGCGTGCGGCAGAGGGCCCTCGCGGCCCGCCTCCGTGAGCGCCTGCCGGACGCCGTACATGACCCAGTGGAAGAGCGGGTCCAGCGACAGGATCCGCTCCGGGGCGATTCGGAAACCGCTCGGGTCGAAGACGGACTCGAACCCCCGTACGTACCCGCCGACATCGGTCCAGGTGCGGTCGAGGTGGTCGTCCACCGAGCCCATGGCCCAGTGGCGCGGCAGCCTCCACCGGCCCTCCGGGATGGCCGACAGGCTGGTGCGGCCCCCGGCGATGTTGTCCCAGAACGTGTCCGGATCGAGCGCGTCGGGCAGCACACAGCCCCGGCCGACGACGGCGATCGGTTCGAATTCCATACAGGTCTCACTCCAGGGCAGGGCGGGGCTGGTTTTGAGGTGCCGGGGCTCAGGAGGGGCGGCGGACGAGTTCCACGCCGAGCAGTTCCAGACGGACGGCTCCGTCGGCGTCGATCAGCGCCGCATCGCAGCGCGCCCCTGTGCTGTGAACCTTCCGGCCTCGCAGCACACACCGCACGGTGCCGTCCACCGGTCCGCGCCGGTGCACCCTGCACTCCGCGACGGCCATCGGCAGCGTCGCCGCATCGAGTACCTCCTGCGCCCAGACCAGGGCGAGTTGGAGCGCGCCGTCCATGGCGGCCGGGTCGAGCGGCCAGTGCTCACCCGACCATTCCAAGACGCGCACGCCCGCGACGATCGCCTCGGCTCCGTGCTCCGAAACACCGTGCAGCGAGAGGACGGAGTGGAAGCGGGGGCCGTGGAAGAGGCTCTCCCCGTCGTACAACTCGGTGCGGTCCAGCGGCTTGAGGCCGTCCGGGCTGCCCCACGTGGCCGGATCCGGCTCTTCGGCCCCGGTGTCCAGCACGGCCCGGAAGTGCGCCACCCCGCTTTCCCCGCGCAGTTCCGCCTCCAGCCCCAACGGCGAACCGGCCGCGCCCCGGCTGCCGTGCACGGTGAGCCGGTGGCCTGTGCCGGCCAGTTCGGGCAGGGTGCACTTCTTGTACACCCGCAGGTCGCGCAGGACGAGTGGGCCGGCACCTGGCAGCCAGGCGGTGGCCGCCCCTGCGAACCAGTTCAGGACCATCGCCACGGGCAGCACGGGAACCCCGGTGAGCGCGTGGTCGGCCAGCTGCGGCAGGTTGTCCGCCCGGACCAGCAGCTGCGCCGGACGCGGATCGCCGGCCGGGGACAGGGCCGCCGGATCGTCCCCGGCCACCAGGACGACGCGGGCCTCACCGGCTGCGCCGTCCAGCTCGGCCGTGAAAGCGGCCGCCCCCTGCTCCAGAGGGATCAGCGGAACCCCGGACCGGCCGAAACGCCCGGCCAGAGAGGGCGTGACCATGCCGCCGCGCCACGGACCCCAGGCGACGCACCGCACCAGGCAGCCGGGGCGGCGGGCCTGCTCCGCGGACGCTACCTGACCCAGGATCTCGTTGGCCATGGCGTAGTCGCTCTGCCCCGCGTTGCCGAATACGGCGGCCACCGAGGAGAACAGGCAGATCACGTCCAGCGGATCGTCCGCCGTCGCGGCCAGCAGCGCGCGCAGACCGTCCACCTTGGTGGACATCACCAGCTCGATCTGCTCGTCGGTCTTGTCGGCGATCCGCTTGTCGGCCAGTACTCCCGCACCGTGCACGATGCCGGTGACCGGCCCCCACGCGTCACGTACGTCGCGCAGTGCGGCGGCGACGGCGTCGCCGTCGCGGACGTCCACTTGGACGTACCGGACGGGGGACCCCGCCGCCTCCAGCGCCGCCAGCGTTGCCCGCACCTCGCGCGCGGCCAGGATCTCCCGGGCCCGCGCCGCGATCCGGGCGGGCGAGGAGTTCTCCGCGCCCTCGGTCGAAGGCTCGGCGAGCAGACGGGTGAGCGCCGGTGCGTCGGCGGCCGACGCGAGCCCCGCGGGCTCGGGAGCCGGTGCCGTCCTGCCGAGCAGCACGATCCGCGGACGGTGGGTCCTGGCCAGGTCCAGCAGCGCGGCGGAGGTCACCCCGCGGGCCCCTCCGGTGGCGACGATCACCGACTCCGAGGTGATCCGCCGGGTGCTGCCGGGCATCACCGGCGCGGGTACCGTCCGCGGGGTGGTGCGGGTACCGTCCGCGCGGAGACCTACCTCCGGGTCAGGGCCGCCTTCGAGCAGCTCCCGCACGATCGCCTCGGCGACCTCCTCGTCGCTGCGACCGCCCCGCTCGCAGTCGACGGCCTTGACCGAGGCACCCAGCCACTCCTTCGCCGCGGTCCTGGTCAGACCGGCGACGCCGCCCAGCCACGCGCGGTCGTGTGCGTGGCCGCCGAGCCCGAAGTCGCCTCCGGTGTCCTGCACGGTCACGAACAGTCCGCCCCGTTCGGCGGCCTGTGCCGCCACCGCGCGCGCCGCGCGGAACACCGACCGGTGGACCTCCCGCACATGGTCCGGCGTGCCGCCCCCGGTCAGCCCGCAGAGGTGCACGACCCCGCGCGCATCCTCGGGCACCTCCGCTACCGCGGTGGCGTCCACGCCGTGCTCCGTCAGCTTCCGCGCGACGAGGGCGGTGATCGCGGCGCCGTCGGCGCCCCCACCCGCCACCACGAGCGGCCCGTCCAGGAGCCCCGCCGTCGCCAGGCCGGACGCCGCTGACTCCACCGCGCGCGGCACCAGCCTCGTCAGCGCCGTTTCCTGCCCGGACCCGGTGCGCATGGCGGGAAGCTCCGGGACGGCTGGGGACCCGGTCACGGCCGGGGAGCCCGGCGCCGGGGCCCCGGGCGGCCGCCCGGCCGCGGTGAGCGCCTCGGCGATCTCGCGCAGCGTGCGGAGTTTACCGAGCTGTCCGGCGTCTCCCGTCGCCACGTCGCCCACCCTCCGGCGTACGGCCGACAGGATCTCGACGCGCTTGATCGAGTCGACTCCCAGATCCGCCTCCAACTCCATGTCCACGTTGAGCATCTCCGTCGGGTAGCCGGTGAGCCGGGCCACCACCGAGAGCAGTAATTCCTCCAGTTCCGGTGCCGACAGAGGCGCGGCATCGGCGGCCGGTGCCGAGGGGTCCACCGGGACGGCGGCCGGGGCCCGTTCCTCGGCGGCGACCGGTGTGGGCGACGGCGCCTCGTCGGGCCCGGCGGGTACGAAGGCGGGCATGGCCCCGGGAACGCCGACCGTTGTCGGGGGCGGTGTCACGGGTGCCGTGGCCCGCCGGTGTGCCGAAGGACGGGGGAGCGGCAGCGGTGCCGGGGGAGCCGGTGCGTCGAGCGCAACGCCGACGCCCTGTACCCCGAGCATCGCGGCCAGGGTGGTCTCGGTCATCCGCAGAAAAGCCATATGGCTGTCGGTCAGCATGCGTTGACAGGCCGCGTGGGCCTCCGCCGTCTGCCGCTGGACGCTCTCCACCGCGGTGTACCACTCGGGGCCGAGGGCGGCATCGGGCTCGGCACCGTACGCGGGCACGGGGTCGTAGGCGGGCACGGGGTAGTGCGACGGCTCGGCTCCGTACGCGGGCTCCGGTTCCTCGGCGGGCGCCGTCTCGTACGCCGACGGCTCCGGAGTGTGGGCGGGAGCGGGTGTGTACGCGGACATGGGAACCGCCAGGAAGTCGGACGAGGGGGCGGGGGCGGGATGCGGGTGGTGTTCCGGCCTGCGTTCCAGCGCGGGCGCGGGCGGCGGTGGTTCGGCGGCTTCGGTGCGGGGCGGGTAGAGCTGACCGTAGTTGGCTCCGCTGATCTTCACGGTCATCCGGGGCTCGCGCTCCTTCACTGAGGTTCCAGGCGAGGCGTACGGCGCCCAGAGGGGATCGAAGTCGAGAGGGATACCGCGTACGGCGAGTTCGCCGAGCGCGGTGTGCAGGGTGCTGACCCCGGACCGGTCCGCCCGGTCCAGGGGGACGGCCGCGTGCTCGCGGTCACCGAGGATCTGTCCGACCAGGCCGGTCAGCGCGGTGCCCGCGCCTACCTCGACGAAGGTCCGCACCCCCGCCGCGTACATCGCCTCGATCTGGTCCTGGAAGAGCACCGGTGAGGCCAGGTGGTCGGCGATCCGGCGGCGTATCCCATCGGGCGACGACGGGTACGGTGCCGCGTCCGCGTTGCCGTACACCTCGATCCGGGGCTCCGTGAGCGGGACCGTGCGCAGGAACGCGGCGAGCGGCTCACCGGCCGGGGCGACCAGCGGGCTGTGGAAAGCGGTCGAAGTGGTCAGTCGGCGCGTGCCGACACCCTCGGCCGTGAACGCCTTCTCGGCGCGCGCGACAGCCTCCCTCGTACCCGAAAGCACCACCTGGCGCGGGGAGTTGAGGTTGGCCGGCCAGATGTCGCCGAACTCGTCACCGGCCAGCACCGCCACCACGTGCTCGCGGTCCGCCGCCACGGCCAGCATCGCGCCCGGTACGCCGGCCGCGTCCCGCATCAGCTCACCGCGCCTGCGGGCCAGACCGACCAGCGCATCGGCGTCCAGGCCACCGGCGCAGTGCAGCGCCACCAACTCACCGAAACTGTGGCCCGCCACGCAGTCCGGTTGCAGTCCCAGACCCCGCAGTACGTCCAGCAATGCGAGCGCGTGCACCGCGAGCGCGGGCTGCGCCCACTCGGTGGCGGCCAGACGCGCAGCCTGGGCCACGCGTTCCTCGTCGGCGAAGGCCGGCGGCGGGAACACCAGCCGGTGCAGGGGCCGCCCGTCGAACCTGGTACCGCCCAGCCGGTCCCACACGGCCTGGGCGGCCGGCGACAGCATCGCGAGGTCGGCGCCCATTCCGACGTACTGGGATCCCTGCCCCGGAAACAGGAAGGCGAGACGGCCGGGCACGGGGTCCCCGAAGGCGTACCGGACGCCGTTCGGTGTCGAGAACGCCGTGCCGGGCCGCTGCCGGATCAGCGTGAGCGCCTGCGCGTACTTCTCCCTCAGGTCCTCGGTGCCCGTGGCGACGACGGCCAGCCGCACCGGGTCGGTGGGCGAGAACGCGCTGTGGCTTTCCCGAGCGAGCGCAGCCAGCGGACGGTCGCCGTACGTTTCCGATGGCACCAGGTCGTACGGCGACGCGCCGCTGAACAGGACGAGTTCGCTCGGCGCGGAGCGATGGCGCGGCGGCACGCGGGCCAGGGTGCCCGAGGGCACGTACTCCTCCAGCGTGACGTGGAAGTTGCTGCCCCCGAAGCCGAAGCTCGACACCGACGCCCGGCGCGGATGGCCGGCGGACCGCACCCACGGCCGGGCCTCGGTGTTGACGTAGAACGGGCCGTCCGGGGCGGCGGCCGCCGGCATCGGCCGGTCGACCTTGATGGTTGGCGGCAGCACCTTGTGGTGTAGGGCCATGACCGCCTTGAGCAGCCCCGCCGCGCCCGCCGCGCACTTGGTGTGGCCGATCTGCGACTTGACCGAGCCGATCGCGCACCACTGCCCGTCCGTACGCCCCGACGCCTCGAACACCTCGCGCAGCGCCGTCAGTTCGGCGGTGTCCCCGGCCTTCGTTCCGGTCCCGTGTGCCTCGACCAGCTCCACGGTCTCCGGACCGTAGCCCGCCTCCCCGTAGGCGCGTCGCAGAGCCCGTGCCTGACCGTCGGGAAGCGGCGCGTAGATCGCCGTACTCCTGCCGTCGGACGAGGTGCCGATGCCCCGGATCACCGCGTGGATCCGGTCGCCGTCCCGCTCCGCGTCAAACAGCCGCTTCAGTGCGTACATGACGACCGCTTCGCCGAGCATGGTGCCGTCCGCCGCATCCGAGAACGGACGGCAGTCACCGGTGCGGGAGAGCGCGGGCGTCTTGGAGAAGCACAGGAACATGCCGATGTCGTTCCCGGTGTCCACACCGCCGCTGATCACCAGGTCGGTCCGCCCGAGCGCCAGCTCACCGACCGCCGTGGACAGTGCCGCCAGGGAGCTGGCACAGGCGGCGTCGGTGGTGTGGTTGGTGCCGTGCAGGTCGAACCGGTTGGCGATCCGGCCCGCGACGACATTGCCGAGCAGGCCGGGGAAGGTCGACTCCTGCCATGGGCTGTAGTGCGCCGAGATGCGGTCGCACACGGCCTGCGCTTCGGCCTCGGCGAGACCGCTCTCCCGCAGCGCCTTCAGCCACACAGGGCGCTGGGCGCGCCCGTACATGTGCGGGAGCAGCTCCAGGGCGGCCGCGCCGAGGACGACGCCGACCCGGTCCCGGTCCACGCCCGACAGACTGCCGGCGTCGGTCAGCACTTGGTCGGCGACCATCAGGGCGAGCAGTTGGGAGGTGTCCGTCGCCGACAGGTTGGCGGGCGGCACACCGTACGCCAACGGGTCGAAGTCCACCTCCGGCAGGAAGGCGCCGCGGCGGGCGTATGTCTTGTCGGGGGCGGCCGGGTCGGGGTCGTAGTGGTCCGCCACCAGCCAGCGGGAGGCGGGCACTTCAGTGATCAGGTCCCGGCCGCCGGTCAGGATCCGCCAGTAGCCGGCCGCGTCCGTCGCGCCGGGCACCAGGGCGCCGACACCGACCACGGCGATGGGCACCTGCCCAGGGGTGCAGGCGGACACGGCGCCTCCTCGGGGCTGGACGGCTGCTGCTGACGCCTCCGGGGCATCGGGGCCGCTCATGCCAGCCCGCACGGGGTGTAGGCGAATGCCTCGGACGGCAACGGAACTCCATAGGTGCGCAGTTGATGGCCGCGGGTGAGCACCGCAGCGCCTTCGAGCAGGTTGAGCGCGATCTGCACCACGGACCGGTTCGCCGGTTCGGCCAGGAACGTTCCCGCAACCCAGCGGTTGAACGCGCCCATCGCCGGCCCGCACCAGATCTGGTAGTCGGTACGTCGGCCCGCCTCGCCGGTGATCGCCCACCGACTGGAACTGCCCAGGTACCAGCGGAAGACCAGCGCCATACGGTGCTTCGGATCGGTCTCCGCACGCGTGATCTCCGAGGGATCGCGCCGCTCCCAGAACGCGCGCGTGTGCTGCCAGACCTCGTCGAACGAGGCGCGCAGCACGTCCCGTTCGATCGCGGCGCGCGCCGCAGGCGGGATCTCCTCCAGCGAACCGTGCGCCCGGTACGCCGCGTGGAGCCTGCCGGCCCGCTGGGCGAACATCGTCCCCCGGGACAGTACTTGCAGCGTGACACCCAGCTCGAACATGTCCGCCGCCGGCGCCATGGCCACATCGGCGACATCCGCCTCGCAGAGCATCGCCTTGGCCTCGTCGGACAGGCCCGCCTCGGTGGCTGTCTGGTTCACCGATCCGACGACCACGTAGGACGCACCGAGGGCGAAGGCGGCGGCCACCGCGGCCGGTGTGCCCAGCCCGCCGGCCGCGCCAATCCTGACCGGTCGGCGGTAGCCGAACCGCCGGCACAGCGCGTCGCGCAGCAGGGCGATCCTCGGCAGCAGGGCCGACAACGGCCGGTTGTCGGTGTGACCTCCGCTGTCGGCCTCCACGGTGATGTCCTCGGCCACCGGCACCAGGGCCGCCAGGCCGGCCTCCTGCGGGGTCAGCTTCCCCTGGGCGACGAGCCGGTCAAGCAGCGCGGCCGGGGCGGGCGAGAGGAACCTCTCGGCCACCTCGGGCCGGGAGACCTTGGTGAGCATCCGCGTGCGCCGGACGATTCCGCCGTCGGCGCCGCGGCGCAGTCCCCGGGCCGAGCACAGCACGACGGCCGGGGTGAGCTCCATGAACGCCGACGCCGAGATGCGGGGCACACCGCAGCGCAGCAGCAGCTCGGCGACGCGGAACTCCAGCGCGGGTTCGGCTGGTGAGTGGATGAGGTTCACGCCCCAGTTCGGACGGGACCGCAGCTCCTGGGCCAGCGCGTGCACGGCCCGCTCCACATCGGCATACGCCAGGCCGCCGGCGCCGAAGAACCCGAGCATCTCCGCCCGGGCCATCGCGGACACCATCCGGGTGGTTGCGATGCCGTTCGCCATCTCGCCCGCCACATAAGGGAAACGGACGCCGTGCGCCTCGCAGAAGGTGCGCCCGCCGAGCCACTCGGGGTACAGCGGCGGCAGCGTCCCGAGCACCGGGCCGTCGGGTACGGGACCGGCCGCGAGCCCCAGCTCACGGCCGGTCGGCCCGCTGACGATGTGTACGGGTTCCCGGATCCGTCGGGCCCGGGCGGCGATCTCCTCGGGGGAGAAGACCGGCGGGGACGCGGCGGGGGCGCCGGGAGCGGAGAGGACGGACACGAAGGGACTCCAGCGGGAGAGGAGGTGTGCGGGTCAGACGTACCGGGCGGACGGAAAGGCGACGGCGGGCGTGGGCGACGGCCCGGCGGGAACCTGATCCCTCGGGACCAGGCCGGACCACAGGTAGTCGAGGTCCACCCGGTCGGAGGCCGCCGACGGCCCGAAAAGGGCCCGGACCCGGGTGTCGTCGAAGCGCCGTCGGTGGGTCAGGTAGGCCGTCAGACCCGGGTAGAAGTCCACCAGGGCCTCCAGCGCCGACGGGTCGTCCGGCTCCGTGGAGACCAGGGCGATCGACAACGGAATCAGCCGTTCCAGCAGGGTTGCGATCGTCAGCACGGGCACGTCGCGGTCATGGACGATGTGGTACGTGTCGACTCCGCCCGAGGGCGTCCGGCCGGCCAGCCGCACCATGACCTCGGCCGCGTGCTCCACCTGCATCAGGTTCAGCCGGCCGTGCGGATGACCCACCAACCGGACGCGGGGGCGGCTGCCCGGGTCGGCGCCGTGGGGGCCGTCGGGCCCGTCGCCGTCGTGGCCCAGGCTCCCGGGACCGGCGGTGCGTCGCGCGTCGCGCAGGATCCGCTCGATGACCTGAAGCGGATGCGAGGGCAGTTCCGGGTGCGGCGGCAGGTCCGTGACGAGGATGCTCGGCCGCAGCACGACGACCGGACGGCGGTGCTCCCGCGACCACGCGTGGATCAACAACTCCGCCTCGTACTTGGAGCGTTCGTAGGCGTTCTCGAAGCCGTACGCGTCGTCCAGCTCGTCCTCATACGCCACCCCCTCACGCCGACTCCCGGCCACGAAAGCGGTACTCACGTGGTGGACCACGGGTCTGTCGCGTCCGGCGGCGGCCAACTCCAGTACACGCCGGGTCCCTTCGACGTTGGTCCGGCGCAGCTCGGGAAGGTCTCCCTCCAGGTTGATGCTGCCCGCGCTGTGCCAGATCGCGCCGAGACCGTCGGCCAACTCCTGGAACGCGTGCCTGGACAGCCCCAGCCTGGGTTGCTCCAACTCGGTCTCCACCACCCGCAGCCGGTCGGGGAGTTCGGCGATGAACGGCTCGGGCACGCCGGTCAGTGCGAAGAACCGGGTGATGCGGCGCAGCGCGTCACCTGACCCCGCGTGGACCAGGACCGTCACCGACCGGTGCGCGTCGAGCAGACAGCGCAGCAGGCGCAGTCCGAGGAATCCGGTGGCGCCGGTGAGGGCGACGTGCATGACCTTGGCTCCAAGGGCTCCGAAAGGGACAGGACTACAACCGCGTGCGATGGCGGTGAACGCCGGGGCCGTTGCGGTGGCCGGGGAGCGCGATGCATCCGGCCGTCCCACGGCGCGGCATGACACCGGCGGTCGCGGCGTGCGCGGCCCGACTCGTCCGGCCGGCCCGGTGCAACGGGC
>NZ_JBEOVN010000136.1:0-21421 GCF_040295565.1 Streptomyces sp. NPDC002785
CGCCGATGGTACTGCAGGGGGGACCCTGTGGGAGAGTAGGACGCCGCCGAACAATTATTCCGGGAAAGCCCCGCACCTCTGGTGCGGGGCTTTTCTGCGTTCACGGGCCGAATTCGATTGCTCGCGGCGGAACGCTCGGAGAGGATCGGTGTATGAACTATGTGATTCGCCCTGTACTCGCCGAGGAATGGGCGCTGGTCAAGGACATACGGCTCGCCGCCCTGCAGGATCCCGCGGCTCCGGTGGCGTTCCTGGAGACGTACGAGCAGGGCGTGGCTCAGCCCGACGAGTTCTGGCAGGGGCGCGCGGCCGGTGGGGCGGAGTCCAGTGGCGACGAGGCACGTCAGTTCATCGCCGAGGCACCCGATGGGAGTTGGGCCGGCACGATCAGCGTGCTCATCGAGCGACCGGACGGGGATCTGCGGTTCGGTGAGCCCGCCAAGGTCGACCAGGCCCATGTGGTCGGGGTCTTCGTGCGGCCCGAGGCGCGCGGCGCCGGGCTTGCCGAGCAGCTGTTCCGGGCCGGGGTCGACTGGGCGTGGTCACTGGGCGAGCCGCGGATCCGGCGCGTACGCCTCTATGTGCACGGGAACAACCCGCGGGCCGCTGCCTTCTACCGCCGGTTCGGTTTCGCGCCGACCGGGGAGACCCTTGCCGTACCGGACGATCCGACGGCGCTGGAGCTGGAGTACGAGATCGTCCGGCCCGCCTGATGCCCACGGCCCCGACTCCCTGAAGGGCATTCATCCCTGGCAGGGAGACGGTCTCTCTGTACGCGCCAGTGAAAGGGCAGCCATGGCCGATGTCGCACCGAGTGAGCTTGTCTCCCTTGCCGATGACGAGGGGAACAGCGTCGCTGTCAATATTCTGGGCCGCCAGCCCGGATGGGCTGCCGGACTCGCTGCCGAGATCGTCGTCAGGACGCCCTTCGTGTCCGGCCGTATCGACTTGGTGCTGTCCGTCTCGAAGCTGGAAAGCTGGGGCGATGCGCTGAACAGACTCGACGCCGGCGAGGATGCCGCCTGGATGGAGTGGGACAGGGGGCCGTCCTTCTCCGTCCAGCTCAGTGGCGAGCGGGACTGCCCGGAGGTAGTCGTCGAGGACGAGGGGTCCATGGTTATCGTGCGCGTGCCGCTCGTCCCTCCGGACGACTGGATCGCGGATCACCGGCAGCGTCTGCATCAGGTGACAGCGCACTGGGTTCCGATGCTGTCGGAGTAGTGAAGCAAGCCGTCGCTGGCGGACGAGGGGGCTCAGAGGGGGGACGACCAGCGGGCCCGGGCCTGTTCCTTCGAGCGGAGCAGGACGAGCGTCGGCAGGCCCTGGTCCTGGCCGGTCGACAGCAGCTCCGGGAGCCCGGGGAGGGGCGCCACCGCGGCGACGTCGTCGAGTACGAGCGTCATTGGTGGGTCGAGCCGACCGTCGGTTGACCGTGCGGCCAAGCGGCGGCCGTGCTCGACCACGTGCGAGGCGAGCGCCGTGAGCAGGGGCATTGCTCCGGGGCCCGAGCGGGGATCCTCGATCGGTTCACCCACCACATAGAGGGTGCCCCCCTCGCCGACAAAAGATTCCAGCGTGAGCGAGTCGGCCCGGTTCGGTGTGCAGGCCTCGCGGATGTGGACCGAGGAGAGCGCGGCGAAGGCCCGTACCGTCAATTCCTGTGCCATCTCGCGGCGTTCGGGATGGGCGGTGAGTGCGGATTCCAGCACGCCGGCGAGCCCGGAGGCCGCCTTGGGGTGGGTACGGAGCAGGCGCACGGGTTCGTGGGCGCTGCCGCCGAGGGCCCAGCGGTGGACCTGGCGGAAAGGGCGGCCGTCGATGGCGGCGGCGTGCAGCCAGCACTTCAGGAGGGTTTCCGCGGTGTCGGCCGTCGTCGTGTCGATACGGGCCTGCGGTCGGACCGGGGCGAGAAGTGCGGTGGAGCGGGCGGCGGCCGTGTCGGGTCGTTCGCAGCCGGCCGTGGGGGACCAGTGGAGGCGGGCCGGGGTGTCGCAGAGGTGTCCCGGATCGTAGACGAGGACCGGGCCGAGCTTGGCGCGGGCGTCCTTCGTCTCGGCCCAGACGGTGGGGTCGGAGGTGACGACGAGCGCGGGCCCGTCGGCCTCCTGGACCGCCTGGAGGATGGTGGGGCGGCGGGTGGCGGCCGGTCCGTAGACGACGAGGGGGGCGCGGGGGGAGAGGAGCGTGGGGAGGGCGGTCTCGGGCGGTGTGTGCTCCAGGGGAACGGGAACGGGAACGGGAACGGGTGCGGGTGCGGGTTGTGGGGAATGGGCCGCCGGTTGGGGCTCCGGCTCCGGCTTCGGCTCGGTCTGCGGTGGGGTCTGGGCCTCGGGCCGGGGCTCCTGCTGCTGGGACCGTACGGGCCCGTCCGCGTCCCCGTACCGTTCGCTCCGCTGCCGTGCCCGCACCATCCGCCAGCGGGTCACCACCCCTATCACGAAGACCGTCAGTACCAGCAGCACCATCAGTTCGCCTATGAACAGGCCCCAGAACAGCCCGTACCCGGAGAGCTCGCCCGCCGGGGTGTTCGGCCAGGCGGCCGGGAGGTCGTGGGGTGTGGCGACGAGTTGACGCATCGCCAAGGGTGTCTCGGCGAGGGTGACCCCCTCCGGCCAGGCGCCGTGCGCGAACAGTCCGGCCAGGCCGGTGGCCGTCCATGCCAGCAGCGTCAGCCCGAGCAGGAAGGCCAGCAGGCCGATCAGGAGACCGTCCGGGATGCCTCCGCCGCCTCCGCTGCCGCCAGTACGTACCTCACCGCGCCCCGCCATGTCATGCCACCGTTGACTCGGACGACTCGTTCAGTCGTTGTTGGTGCTCGATCCGTGCCGCGCGCTGCTCCGCCTCCAGCTCGGCGGCGCGTACGTCCTCGGGGAGGAGTTCGGCCGCGGAGGACTCGGTCATCGCGCGGTCGGTGAAGACCAGGGGACGCTCCGCCTCGGTGATCAGGTGTTTGACCACCTGGACGTTGCCGTTGACGTCCCAGACCGCGATGCCGGGGGTGAGGGTCGGGATGATCTCGACCGCCCATCGGGGCAGGCCGAGCACGTGTCCTGTCGCTCTGGCCTCGTCGGCCTTCTGGGCGTAGATCGTGCGGGTCGAGGCCATCTTGAGGATCGCCGCGGCCTCGCGGGCCGCCGCTCCGTCGACGACATCGCTCAGGTGGTGGACGACGGCCACGAACGACAGACCCAGCCGTCGCCCGAACTTCAGCAGGCGCTGGAAGAGCTGGGCCACGAAGGGCGAGTTGATGATGTGCCAGGCCTCCTCGACCAGGAAGATGCGTTTCTTCCGGTCGGGCCTGATCCAGGTGTGTTCCAGCCAGACGCCGACGATCGCCATCAGGATCGGCATCGCGATCGAGTTCCGGTCGATGTGCGAGAGGTCGAAGACGATCAGCGGGGCATCGAGGTCGATGCCGGCGCTCGTCGGTCCGTCGAACATGCCCCGCAGGTCACCGTCGACCAGGCGGTCCAGGACGAGGGCGACATCGAGGCCCCAGGCCCGTACGTCATCTATGTCGACGTTCATCGCCTCTGCGGACTCGGGCTCCGGGTGGCGCAGCTGGTCGACGATGTCGGTCAGGACCGGCTGCCGGTCGGTGATCGTCTCGTTGACGTATGCGTGGGCGACCTTCAGGGCGAAGCCGGACCGTTCGTCCAGGCCATGCCCCATGGCGACCTCGATGATCGTGCGGAGCAGGGCGAGCTGGCCGGTCGTGGTGATCGTGGGGTCGAGCGGGTTGAGCCGGATGCCGCCGTTGAGTGCGGAGGTCGGGTCGAGCCGGATCGGCGTGAGGCCGAGCTCCTGGGCGATGAGGTTCCATTCGCCGACACCGTCCTCGCCCTGGGCGTCCAGGACGACGACCTGGCGGTCGAGGAAGCGGAGCTGGCGGAGCACGTACGTCTTCTCCAGCGCGGACTTGCCGTTGCCGGACTCGCCGAGCACCAGCCAGTGCGGGGCGGGCAGCTGCTGTCCGTAAAGCTGGAAGGGGTCGTAGATGTAGCCCTTGCCGGAGTACACCTCACGGCCGATGATCACGCCGGAGTCGCCGAGGCCGGGGGCCGCGGTGGGCAGATAGACGGCCTGGGCCTGTCCGGTCGACGTACGGACGGGCAGCCTTGTCGTCTCCACCTTCCCGAAGAGGAAGGCGGTGAAGGCGTCCGACAGCGCGGACAGCGGATCTCGCATGGCGTGACCGACCTCCCTCTCGTTTCTCTCGGTTGATTGCGGCTAGCGACGGATGCCGGTGGCGAACGGCAGGGTGTTCACGAAGGCGCGGTGGTGCTCGCGGTCGCACCACTCCAGCTTGAGGTACGACTTTCCGGCCGAGGCCCGGATCGTCCGCTTGTCGCGGGCGAGGGATTCGGGTGAACGCGAGGACACGGTGATGTACCCCACCAGGTTCACTCCGGCCGCGCCGCTCGCGAGATCTTCACCCCGCTGGTCGAGCCGACCGTGCGCGGCGATGTCGCGCGGGTCGACGGTGCGGTTCATCTTGGCCTGACGGCTGGCTTCCGCCTCGTCATTGGTCTTCTCGGTGAGCATCCGCTCGATGGCGACCTCGGTGGGTTCGAGGTCCATGCAGACTGCGACCGTACGGATCACATCGGGTGTGTGGACGAGGAGCGGGGCCAGGAAGTTGACGCCGACGGGTGTCATCGGCCACTCCTTCACCCAGGCCGTGGAGTGGCACCAGGGCGCGCGGGTGGCCGACTCGCGGGTCTTGGCCTGGAGGAACGTCGGCTCGACCGCGTCCAGTTCGGCCGGCCAGGCGTTGCGCTTGGTCATGGCCTGGATGTGGTCGATGGGGTGGTCGGGGTCGTACATCGAGTGCACGAGGGAGGCGAGCCGGCTCTGGCCGAGCGGCTGGCGCACCCGGATGTCGGCCTCGGCGAGACGGGCGCAGATGTCGGTGAGCTCGCGCGCCATGACGACGGCGAGGCCCGCGTCGCGGTCCAGCTTGCGGCCGACCGTGGGACGGGCGGCGCGGGCCATGGCGTTGGCCTCGGCTGCCAGCTCACGGGTGAAGTGCATGCAGGCCACGAGGTAGGCGCGGTGCTGCTCGCTGGAGGTGGAGACCATGGACTGGAGCTGGTCGTAGGACTCCTGCAGCCAGCCCGGGGACGTTTTGTCGCCGCGCTGGGCGACGTCCTTGGCGTGGGCGTCCGGGTCGGCGGGGAGGGTACGGGCCAGCATCTGAATGCGGGTCACGAAGCCGTCGCCGTTGGCAACATGCTTCAGCAGCGTGCCGAACCGGTCGACGAGCGCTTCCTGGTCCTCGCTGTCGCGCAGCCCGACGCCGGGGCCCTCGATCTCGATCGCCGCGGTTACGGTGCGGCGGTCGGCGTGCAGGAGTACGGCGATCTCGTCCGGGCCGAAGGGGGCGGCGAGCCAGTTGATCCGGCCGATGCCGGGGGGCGGTCCGATCTCGACCTCGCGCCCGTCGGCCCCGACGCCCGCCTCCATGGCGGAGGAGCGGTAGGCCGTACCGCGACGCAGGGAGCGTTTGTAGCTGCGGTTGATTTCGAACCACTTGTAGAAGGTGCGGTGCTTGTACGGGAGGTACACGATCGCGAGGGCGAGGAGGGGGAAGCCGACGAGCAGGACGATCCGCGGGCCCAGGTAGGGGACGACCAGCCCGCTCATCATGCCGAGGAACGCTCCGACGATGATCAGCGCGATTTCGCCGGTCTCCCGGTTCTTGCCGACGATCGCGTTCGGCCGGGCCCGGCCGATGAGATACGTACGGCGGGGCGCGATCGTGTGGGACTGAGTCGTCAACGCCCTCCACCTCCTGTGCTGTTGTTACCTGAACTGCCTGATCCGCCGCCTCGGGGGGCGCGGCTGCCGTGCGGGGTGCCGGAGGTCGGCCCCGATCCGCTGCGGGGCGGGGGTGCGGCGGGGACGGATCCGCCGCCGGCTCCGCTTCCGCTTCCGCCGCCGGAGTTTCGGGAGCTGTGCGCGGCGACACCGCCGCTGATCGGGTTGGCGGGCCGACCGCCGCCGCTGCCGCTGTCGCCGCCGTTCTGGCCGCTGCGGCTGCTGTGGGTCTTGATGCCCTGGGAGACGAGAGCGGCAGGGGAGCTGATCATGGCGGCGGCCTGGGAGCCGTCGGTGGCCTGCTTGCGGTTGGTGCGGGCGCCCTGGATCTCGTCGCCGAAGCCGGGGACGAACCGGTAGATCATCGCGGAGGCGAAGATCGCGAGCAGGATGATGGCGAGACCGGACACGACGGCGGAGAACGCGTTCGGCCCTTCGTCCTGGGAGAGCGCGCCGGCCAGCCCGAGCACGACGACGATGACCGGCTTCACCATGATCACCGCGATCATGATGCCTGCCCAGCGGCGTACGTGGCCCCACATGTTCTTGTCGACGAGCCCCGCGTATACGACGGTGCCGAGGAGGGCGCCGACATAGAGGAGTGCGGCCCGGATGACGAGCTCCAGCCAGAGGATGCCCGCGGCGAGGATCGACACGAGCGAGACGACGATCAGCATGATCGGTCCGCCGCCGATGTCGGAGCCCTTCTTGAGCGCTTTGGCGAACGACCCGAAGAAGACGTCCGTCTGCCCGCCGGAGGAGGTGGCGATGATTTCGGTGACGCCGTCGGTCGCGGAGACGACGGTGTAGAGGATCAGCGGAGTGAACGCCGAGGCGAGGACCGTGAGCCACAGGAAGCCGATGGCCTCGGAGATCGCGGTGGTCAGCGGCACGCCACGGATCGCCCGCTTGGCCACGGCGAGCAGCCACAGCACGAGCGTCAGGACGGTGGAGGCGGCGAAGACGATCGCGTACTGCTGGAGGAACTTGGTGTTCGTGAAGTCGACGTTGGCGGTGCTCTTCACGGCCTCGCTGAGCTTGCCGACGATCCATGCGGCGGCGTCGGCGCAGCCGCGGGCGAGGGAGGAGAGGGGGTCCAGGGAGTTGTCGAGGGTGGAGGAGGGGTTGGTTTTGGGGGCGCCTGCGTCGCCGTTTTCGCAGTAGTCCTTGGCGGGGCCGTGGATGAGGTCGCAAGCGTTGTTGCTCTCACTGGGACTAGGAGTCGGTGTGGGAGCAGCGGAAACTCTTGTGGCCAGGAGGATGACGGATACCTGTACCGCTGCCAACAGGGCTGCGACAGACCTCACGTGACGACGTGGACTATCGGGCATAGGTGAACCCTCCGAACCCGTTGACCGCGCCGGCGATCTCGTCGGCGCTGGACGCCCGTGTATCGCCCCCCACGGGAGCGGGGCCGTCCTTCTGCGAGTGAGTGACAGCCTTCCAGTCGCCGCTGACCCACTTCAGTTCCATGGTGATGGTGAACCAACCATCCGCTACAGGCTTGGTCGAACCCTCGCCCGCCAGGCCAATCAGTCCGGTGCACCAGACCTCCACAGTGGCCTGGTCAGTGGAGCTCTTTGTGACCTTGGTACCGATGGGAGTGGTGCGTGAGATAAAAGTGAAGCCGGTAGGGGTGGAGCCGTCGTCGTTGAGGCCGAGGTTCTTGAAAAGACCCGTGGAGTAGGCCTGATCGAGCGTGGTGCGGAATCCGTTCACGGCGGACGGGGCGATGACAGCGTGGAGGATGCTGTCCCGTTTGGCCTTGTCGAACATCTCGGCCGAACCGAGCGCCACAGAGTAGTTCGCGGCAGCGCTCTGCGCACCCTGGTCGTCGTGGGCGAAGCCCGACGCGATGGTGCCGTTCTTCCCATCAACCGGCTTCGTCCCCGTGGCCGCCGTGGACGACGAATCCGGCTTGCTCCCCCCGTTCCCCGAGCCGCCGCTGCTGTCTCCGCCACCGCCACCGCCACCCATGTTCGCGAACGCGATAGCCGCGATCAGCAGGACGACCACGCCAACCACTGTGACGAGGGAGCGGGAGTTGCGGGCGGGGCGGCGGGGGGTGTTGTAGCCGTCGCCGCCCTCGCCGTCGGGGAAGCGGGTACGGGTCTGGCGCGTACCGCCGATGGTGCTGTATCCATCGTCCGTACGACCCGAGCTGCTGCCGTAGCCCTTCTCGTCGCCGTGACTCATGCCGCGTACGCCCCCTCAACCGTTTCCTGAACCGGGTAGTACGACGGTAGCCGTGCGGGTTCCCGCGTGGGCGCGGTGTGGTGACTCGACATCAGGGAGACGCAACCTCTGCCGGTGGGCACGACGGACGGATAGTGTGGGGGTGGGCGGGACTGCCCCTGGCGCGGGATGACAGCCGGTCAGACGGCCATCCCGTAGACGATGGTGAACAGGGTTCCCAGAGATCCGATGATGAACACACCGGTCAGACCGGCGACGATCAGTCCCTTGCCCTGTTCCGCACTGAACGTGTCACGCAGTGCCGTCGCGCCGATGCGCTGCTTTGCCGCACCCCAGACCGCGATGCCGAGGCAGAGCAGGATGGCGATGGCCATCACGACCTCGATCATTACGCGGGCCTCGTTGCCCAAGGTCCCGAACGGCCCCCAATTCGGGGCGATTCCGCCGATGATGGTGGTGATGTCGCCCTTTTCAGCTGCCAGGATCATGTAAGTCACCGCCCCTGTTGGGTAGTTCATTGCCCCTGCCACACGACACGGGTCGCTCTCTATCTTCGCTGATGAAACCGCTCTCGTACGACGGCTTGGCGGTTCTCTTTACCCGAATCTCGCACGTTTGACCGGTCCGGCTGCCCTGACCTGCGGATCGAATTGGTGTATGACCGAATATGTATGGTTACTCTGTGTATCACGCGGTGTGACCCCGGGCAATGACTGCCATCCCGCCACCCTGGCCGAGACCTTTGCGCAGGGCTGGTCAGCGCAGTGGCTGGTCAGAGCAGAGGGTGGGGTGGGGCGGGTGGCCGGGGTGGTGTCGTCCAGGTCGGTGGCGGCCGGAAATCGCACCAGGTGCCGTCGAAGGGAAACGTTCCGGCCTCGGCGAGCCGTGCGACCGAGGTGCCCTCGTTACGGATGGCTGACGCTTCGTCGGTCGACCAGTAGGCAGGGTCACCGGTCTTCTCGGCGAAGGACTGCTCGTCCTTCCACTGCCAGCTCCGGTCCGGGGCCACGTTGATGTCGAGTTCGTGGTCGGTGATGTCGATGTCGTCGCCGTGGTGGACCCGGCGCTCCAGATTTACGTACCAGCCACGGAACTTCCGTCTGCGGCCGAAGAGCCAGAGGACGGAGTGCGCGGCACCGGTCGGCTGGTAGAAGAGCGCGCTGCCCATCGGCCACCGGTCGGCGACCACCGGGTATCCGCCGGCCGGGCGTTCGTGCGGAGCGATGTCCCGTAGGTGCGCCCCGCGCGGAAGCTTTGTACGCCACATCGGTGTGCCGGTCTCCATCCACACCAGCTGGCCCCTGTCGGTGCGCTCGACGAGGCGTACGGGCACCGAGGCGCTGAGATGGCCGCCGATGAAGAAGTTCCAGCGGAGTATCCGGCCCGGCTCGTGGTTCATGCCGTGGATCATGCCCGCGGTGGCGCGGTCGGACACGCGTCTCGACGCGTGCCTCGGCGTATTGCCCGGCGCCTGTCGGCACCGGACACGCCGTGGGTGCTGCGAAAACCGTTGTTGCAAGAAGGACGTGGGTCCGGTCGCACCCAATCGACAGGCGGAGGTGGCGTCATCCTTCGGGCAGGAGGGGGCGCGGCGTTCGGTCCCGGGCCCCGGGTACTCACCCCGCACTGGGTGCGAACGTGATGGTCGACCCGTGATGGGTCACGTTCTCGCGCGCGGGGGGAGGAGCTGGGAGCCGGTGTGACGGCGTCAGTGCCGAGTGGGTGGGGTCCCGTCGTAATCCTCGGCGAAGTGGTCGAATTCGCCAGCCTGGACACCCTTGGTGAATGCGTCCCATTTGGCCTGGGTGGTCGTGACGATGTTGGTGGGGTCGTCGGTCTCACGGAGGTGGACGAGTTCGTCCGGGCCGAAGGCGATCTCGATCCAGGGGCCGGGGCCTTCCTCGCCTTCTGGGGCGGCGCGGATCCAGGTGAGGTCGGTGGGGATGTCAGCCATGGGTGCGGTTCTCCTTGAGGGTGCGTACGAGGGCTGCCCAGGCGGTGGGTGTGGTGCGGAGTATCGCTCCGGTGGGGTCACTGCTTTCGGTGAGGCTGACGGTGCCGGGGGCGGGTGCGGCTACGTGCACGCAGGAATTGCCCTGGGCGCAGTACGACGACTTCTGCCAAGCGGGAGCGGGCATGGTGGGTTCCTTCACAGGTCGCGGGCGACGTTGCGGATGAAGTCCCTGGACTTGTCGCGGTCCAACGCGGTGGCTTCCATGCGGCCGAGCAGTACGCGGTACTTCTCCAACTGGGCCTCGGCGTCGAGGAAAACCGGACCATGGGACTGGTCCAGGTTGACGGTGTCGAGCTGCGGAATCGGTCCAAGGAAGTAGTAGATCGACTGACCCGACCCGGCAATGGTTCCCGCGGAGAATGGGATCACCTGGAGAGTGATGTGCTCACGTTCGCTCATGTCGAGAAGATGCTGAAGCTGCTTGCGGGTCACCGTCGGACCGCCGAACTGCATACGTAGGGCGGCCTCATGGACAACGGCCTGATGCGGCGTCGGTGATTCTCTGAAGAGCACGGCCTGCCGTTTGATGCGGAACGAGATGCGGTGCTCGATGTCGGGAGGCGACAGTTCGGGTACGTCCTGGCGGAAGACTTCGCGCGCGTATTCCGCAGTCTGGAAGAGGCCAGGGATGTGAACGGTGACGGCCGTCCGCAGCCGACGCGCGTGGTGCTCGATCTCCGCCAGGTCGAGGAGCGACGCGGGCAGAATCTCTCGGTACTCCTCCCACCACCCGCGTGTGCGGTCGGAGGTCATGTTCCCCAGCGCGGCAACCATGTCCTTGTCGGCGCAGTCGTACTGGCTGGCCAGAGCACGTAGGCGCGCCAGGCTCACGCCGATGCGTCCAGCCTCCATGTTGCTGATCTGGTTCTGCTTCACACCCAGGAGTTGACCGGCCTGGGTCGCAGTGAGTCCTGCACACTCACGGAGTTTGCGCAGCTCACTGCCGAACCGGAGTTGACGACCCGTTGGATTGGTTCTCACGGGTTTGCTCGCCTCCTTGAGCGGCTAGTCACCCACAAGGGTGTCAGTTTATGGATTCGCCAGGAATCGGTTAACACGTTAGCTGTTGGTCGCTACCTTGGATGCCAGGCCACTCGCCCGGAAGTGCCCCGCTCGACGGAGCGGCCTCGTCACTGGGCAACCCGAAGTGCATCCTCCAACTTCCCTCCGTGATCGGAGACTTCCATGGTCAGTGCCACGGTATCCCCGCCCTGGACGTACACCCTCCAACTCCCGCAGGATCCCCGCGCCCCCGGCGTGGCCCGTGCGACCCTGCGCAACATCCTGCGCGTGCACGGCATGCCCGAACTCATCGAGACCGCCGAGCTGCTGGCGAGCGAGCTCGTCACCAACGCCTACCTGCACTCCTCGGGGGCGTACTCCCTGCGTCTGCGCGACGCCGGGCGGAGCCGTATCCGGCTGAGCGTGTGGGACACCAACCCCCACATCCCCGCCCCGTTCCGATGGAGCGCCGAGGCCCCGGCGGAGCTCGCTGAGCGAGGGCGGGGGCTCTATCTCGTCACCCTCTATGCGGAGAGCTGGGGCGCGTACCCCATGCGCGGCGGGCTGCCGGGGCAGGGCGGGAAGCTGCTCTGGGTGGAGTGCGCGTGGAAACCGGGGTGTCAGTGAGGTGGCCTACCGTAACTGTGTGTAAGGGGGCTGCTGGCTCACTGATCGATGGGGGCGTGATGTCCGAAGCGTATGAGTACCTCTGGCAGTACGGTGAGACCACCGCAGAGCGTGAGACGGGCCCTCCCCCGAACGCGTTCTTCGCAGGTACGTCACCCGCTTCGCTGAGACGGAGGCCGCGACCCATGTCTGTTCCGCCGTTGCGTCCGCGTCCGGGGAATCTGCGCGAGATCGCTGAGCAGATCGAAGAAGCGACAGGTCTGCGCGTGCAGGTCTTGGGAGGAAATCTCGTGATGTCCCCGACTCCGCGCGGAAAGCACGCGGGTGTGATCTACCGCCTTGAGCAGACGATCCGCCCGGTGCTGCCGGCCACTCTGGTGGCAGCCGAAGCGGTGTCGATCGAGATGCCTGACGACTCCGACGACTACGTCACCCCTGATCTCACCGTGTGCCCAGCAGAGTTCCTGGAGTCCGACGACTGGCTCATCGATCCGAGGGACGTCGAACTCGCCGTCGAAGTCATTTCTCAGTCGGAGAAGGCCAGGGACATCGGTCAGAAGAACGACTGGTATGCCGTTGCCGGGGTCGCGGTGTTGCTGGTCGTCGATCCCCGGCACGGCACGTGGGCTCTGCATACACGGCCTGAAGGCGGGGCGTATCAGGAGAGGGCGGAGGGCAAGTACGGCGAAGAGATCCCGCTGCCAGGGCCGGTTGGTCTCGTCGTGGCCACGGATTCGTTCCCACGGTACGGGGCCGCCGGATAGCCGGCCGAACGGGGACCAGTCGGATCGAACCTTCCCCGTCAGCGCACGAGTAGGTCTCGCAAGGCCCTCAGTTCCGACTCCTCGATTCCGTGCGCGAGGAGATAGGCGGGGACCGAGCCGTGGTGACTGCGGATCCAGACCATGGCTCGCAGGAGGTGGGTGGCGGCGACAGGGCGCGTGCCGTGTCCTCTTGCGGACGAGGTCGCGGGCCCGGTCGGGCCCAGCTCGGCGTTGGAGCACAGGAAATCCGTAGTGACCTCTTCCTCGGACGCCCCCAGCAGCGTCTGAAGGACAGCCACGACGACACCGGTTCGGTCCTTTCCCGAGGCGCAGTGAACCAGCACTGGCGGACCGCCGGGGGAGAGAAGGCGGCGGATGACACCGACGACGGAACGCCCCGCATGCTCAGCCATGAAGGGGTAGAGCTCCAGCTGGTCGTCCGGCCATCTCTGCTCGACGAACACCGGAACGTGTACATGCTCGAAGCCGAGACCGTGGCGCACGTCCGGCCGGTCCGCCACCTCAGGGACACTGCGCAGGTCCACGACCGTGCGCACCCCCAGACGCGTCAGCGCCTGCGCGCCCTTGGGCAGCAGTTCATTCAGCGCACCGGACCGGTACAGCACGCCCCGGCGTACAGGCCCCACGCCGCCTGCATCCCGGAAGTTCCTCACACCCGGAACACTGACCGGCGCCGGACCCGCACCCACCTCATCAACGATCACGCCAACACACTACGGACCTGACCACCCTTTGCCGGCACACCCCAGCTCGGCCCGGCACAACCGCCACAACGCCCCGTACCGCACACTTCCCCTCCCCCCTCACGCCTCAGTCAGCATCGAGGGTCCTCTGCCGCCAAATGGTCAAGGGCCCAGGACGCGACCACCAGGCGGCCGGTCCCTCCGGTCACCGCATTAGCCTTGTCGCATGGTGCGGAGCGAGGCGGAGGACGTGGCCGGGTACCTGGCCGAGGTGCCCGAGGAGCGCCGGGACGCCCTGTCGAGGCTGCGGCAGCTGTGCCGGGCGGAGCTGGCCGGGTTCGACGAGGTCATGGCGTACGGGATGCCCACGTACGAGCGGGACGGCGCCGTGGAGATCGCGTTCGCCTCCCAGAAGCGGTACATCTCCTTCTACGTGATGCGCAGCGATGTGCGCGAGGCGTTCGCGGAGCGGCTGGCCGGGCAGGACATGGGAAAGGGCTGTCTGCGCTTCCGCCGGGCGGAAGCGGTCGACTACGAGCTGGTGCGGGATCTGCTCCGGGCCACGGCGGCGGGTTCTGGCGCGGTCTGCTGAGCAGGCTTGTTGAACGGGTTTTTTGAGCGGGGTTTTTGGTCCCGCATGAACATGAAATAGGTACGCGCGCCCGCGAGTTGGCGGCCACTGGATACGTACCGGAAGCCTCGGCACTTCTGTGATCACGGGAAAAGGGCTGGCAGCGGGCTCGGCGGTCGAATAGAAAGGGGGCCATGAGCGCCTCCACCTCCGCCGCTGCGCCCGCAGCCGCTGCCCAGGACCCTGCCGACCGCCGGGCCTTCGTCCGCACCACGATCGACCTGGGGGACGTACTGCTGCGCCCATGGGGCAGGGAGGCCGCCGAGCAGGAGGCGGTGCTGGACGGGCTGGTCACTGCCGCGGCGGACCCACTGATCGCCCTCTGGAACCCTCTCGCGACAGCCGACCGCAGCGACGCCCTGGCCTGGCTGGAAGCTCGCGACGGAGGCTGGGACCGCGGTGCCAGCGCTTCTTTCGCCGCCCTGGCCGCAGCCGATGGAACCCTGCTGGGCGGTTTCACGCTGCGCTGGGTCGACCGCGCGGACGGCCTTGCGATGATCGGCTACTGGCTGCTGCCGGCCGCGCGCGGACGGAGCGTGGCGACCAGGGCGACCAGGGCGGTCACCAGCTGGGGCTTCAGGACCGCCGATGCCCGCCGGATCGAGATCGCCCACGCGGTCGGCAATGAGGCCTCCTGCCGGGTGGCCGACCGATGTGGCTACCTTCCCGAGGGAACGCTGCGCGACTCCCACCGCTTCGGCGACGGGGAGTACCACGACGAGCACCTGCATGCCCGCTTGGCCGCCGACCCGGAACCAACGGCCTGACGAGGCTCCGGCGGGCCTCGGTGCGCAGGTCGGGATCGAGGAGATAGCGGCGTACCTGTTTTCAGCTCGAAGACCAGCGCACGCAACGAGAGACCGGCGAAGTACCGGGACCGTTGCAGGACATTCAGCGCCGTCTGCACGGCGTGAGGGGAACGGGCGAGGGTGGTGGGGCCGGTGGCAGGGGGGGAATGGCGAGGCCGACGTCGGCTGCCTGCTGCCGCCAGGCGAGGAGCAGATCGAGGTCGAAGTCATCCGTAACATCGGACACTTTGGCCATGGGGTCGCGCACGCCCAAGAGCTGCCCGGCCGGTGGAACCGGTCCTCGTAGCGGCCCATTGCGAAGTCGCTGCTGGAGGCGGAAAGTTCGACCGCGTGCCGAAGCCCGCCGCAGAGGGCAGGAAACCACTCGCTGTGCAGCATCTCGCTGCCCATGAGCTGCTTGCCCACTCCGCGCACTCCCACAACTCGCGTCACCTGCGTCCCGTTCGCCGCTTCGTGCGTGTGTCTGCCAACTCACGCCAGGACAATGACGTGGGGCGGCCACCCTCTGCCGAAGCCTGCCGGGCGGGAGTCGGTCCCAAGGCAGCAGCCCGTTCGGGTGAACCGCACAGCCCGACAGGCCGGGCCTGTGGGGGTGTTACGCCTTGAGGCCCCTGTGGGCGTGGCGTGTCGCCCCCACGAGATTTGGCACAGTGCCGCTCCACGATCAAGGACGGAGCGGGGTGGCCGGAGTGGCAGTTGTGGGACAGTCGGGGGGCCGTCAGAGGCTGAGCGATCTGGTGGGCGAAGCGGGTGGCGGCGGCAGGGACGTACTGAAACACAGCGGCGGGGTCTGGACGCGGGCTGCCGGGGGCGCGGAGGGAATGGTTACGCACCTCGGGCCTGTGAAGTCGGAACTGGAAATCGCGCATGAGGGCCTGCGTGCGGGGACCGTCGGTCTGACCGCGTTGGCGGAGCTGGGGTCCGTACGGGAGTCGTGGGAGCGACGGTTCGAGGCCGCGCGGGGGGAGTGCGGGGCCCTGGCCGGGAAGTTGAGGGCCGTCGCCCGGGCCCAGGGCGAGACGGACGAGATCGTGAAGGCGTCGTTCGCGCCGGTGGCAGTGGGCGGCGAGCGATGAGCCTGACGTGGGCGCAGTTACGGGACCTGAAGTGCGGTGAGCTAGAAGGTGCGGCCGATGGATGGGGCAAGGCGAGCAACCGCGCCGACGCGGGCAGGGACCGCATCGAGAGGCAACTGCTGACCGGATTGCGCGGTTCGCAGCGGGGCGCGGCGGCGGACGCGGCGGTCGGGCGGCTGCAGCAGATGAGCCGGAACCTGCAGTACGTCTATACGGAGTGCGGATTGCTCCGTACGACGCTGAACAGCCTGGCCCATGAACTGCGTACCCAGCAACGGGCGTTGCGGGAGGCGCTGGACGATGCGCAGTCCCTGAAATTCACCGTGCACGCGGATGGCTCGGTGACGTATCCGGCGGCGGGCGAGGATCTGATCGGCGGAAAGCCGCTGCCGGGCGGGAAGGCATCGGTAGGTGAGGCGCCCGGCCTCTTGCCGCCCTCGGGTCTGGTCGCGCCCAACCCGAACGTGGCGAAGGCGCAGGACATCGCGGACCGGGTGGCGAAGGCCGTACGGACGGCGGCCGAGATCGACTGGCGGTACGCCCGCATCCTGCGCAAGTTGAAGGCCGAGGAGGGGTTGAAGGTCCCCGACGCCACGTGGACCGACGCGGCGGGCGACGCGGCCGCGGTACGGGACGCGGCACGCGGCTACCTGAAAGACGGCATCCCCCGCGATGCCTCACCGGCCGAGCGGAAGGCATGGTGGGCCGGCCTGACGGACGAGCAGCGCGAGGAGTACCTGGCGGTGTACCCGGACCAGATCGGCAACTTGGACGGCATTCCGGCTGTGGTGAGGGACGCGGCGAACCGGGACAACCTGCAGCTGCTGATGGGGAAGCTGGAGGGGCGGGACGATCCGAAGGCGGAGACGCAGTTGGCGGGATTGCGGGAGATCGACCGGCAGTTGCGGGAGGGCCGGCAACCTCCGATGTTTCTGCTCGGTATTGGGGATGAGGGGAATGGGCGGGCGATTGTCTCGTTCGGGAATCCGGATACGGCACGGAATGTGTCGGCGTATGTGCCGGGGTTGAACACGTCTCTGGATGAGGATTTTGCGAAAAATGACCTCAAACGTGCCTGGGATACGGCGAAGGGTGCGTCTAAGTACGATCACTCCAGTGCGGCGATCGTCTGGCTCGGATATGACGCACCACAGACACCGGATGGGCTAGCGAGTCTATCTGTCATGGGTGACGAAAGGGCCGAGAAGGGTGGGAAATCTTTCAATGGATTCATGGCTGGTCTCACGGCAACCAACGGGACTGGAGACCCGCACCTTACGGCAATCGGGCACTCATACGGTTCGCGCACAGTGGGGGCTGCAACGCAGCATGATGGCGGGATTCCTGGAGTTGACGACATCATCTTGGTTGGCAGTCCGGGGGTGGGCGTGGATCACGCCGAGGGCCTTGGTGTGGGCAAGGAGCACGTCTTTGTCGGTGCCGCAGAAAATGATGTGGTGACCAAACTCCCGTCCAAGCAGCAGAGCGTTGTGGGTGTGGTGGGGTTGGTTGCTGGTGGGCCGAAGGCCGCTTATGTGGCGGGAGATATCGCCGATCAGGCAGACGACGACCTTTGGTTCGGCAAGGACCCGGCGAGTCGGGCGTTTGGCGCGAGACGATTCCCTGTGAATGAAGGGCCACCGCTGATTGGTGGTGATGGATTCTCTCTCGATGCCCACTCTCAGTACTTCGACCCGAAGCGAGATGCTGTATCGGCGGACAGTATCGCGTTGATCGCTACTGGGAGATCCCGCGAAATCAAAATGGAGGAACCCCGTTGAGGTATCCGTTTCGGGTGATGGCGGTAGCGGTGCTGTTTTGCGTTTCCTTATTCGGTTGCGCGAATACCTATACTTCATCGGATCGGGGGAGGCGAGCAGAAATGAACATGCAAGGTGCAGCCGACCATGCTGACGGGATTCTTGACGCAGTACTGAAAGAGATCAAGCCGGAAGTCCAATGGGCGCACGGGCCGACTAGTACGGGGAGTTGCGATGTGTCCCGCATGCGCGTAGTGATGACTGTTGTCTCTAAGGAGCGCAGGGGCAGCTTCCTTGGCGTGGTGGACCGCTTCTGGCGTAAGAGCGGATACAGGATCAAGGCCGTTAACAAAGACGTGGATGTTCCGGCGATCTACGCGCAAACGAAGGACGGTTTCGGTGTCAGCCTCAGTATTGGCGGCAAGGGGCAAGCCTTCTTCGAGGTAGACAGTCCCTGCGTGAAGGAGTCGGAGGTCGCCGAGTCCACCACCCCGCCGAACGGCCCCGCCTACGAAGGCGTCTACCCCCTCCCCCGCCCCAACGTCCGCTCCGCCTTCTGGTCCGCCGGAGCGCCCTGACGTCACGTCATAGCACCCAATGGCCCACATCAGGCCAGTCGGTGGGGTACGGGACAGGCTGGCCAGGCTGGACTTTGAGTCCTGCATTGGGTCCTGGGGCCCATGCCGCGCCCAGTGTTGGTGTGGTCGCATACAGAGACCGGGGGGAACTGTCGCTGCGCCCACTCACAAAGCTGGGAGACTCGTTGTGTCTGGCATACGAGAATTAGCGGTTCCGGGTGGCGCCGGCATAAGCGCTGCCGAGGACCGTCCGGGCAGACAGTCGTTGTCGCGCCCTCTGCAAGCGGTGCTGATTCTCGTCCGATTGCTCTTCGTCGTCACTGTACTGGGTGCGATCGACGCGCTGGTCGTGGCCTCGTCGGTCGATGCGGTGGACGGTCACTTTCTGGGCATGGTGCTGTACGCCGCACTGCCCGGCGTCACCGGATTCGTACTGTCGCTGTACATGCGGACCGGCGGCGTCTGGATCTGGCGCGGGCTCCTCGCCGTGCACGCCTGGCTCACCCTCGGCGCCCTGGCGGTACTGAGTGAGGACACCGGCGGTCAGGGGCTGGCGCAACTGGTGATGCCGGTTGCCGTCGTTGTCCTGCTGTTCCGGTCAGGCTCGCGCGATTGGTTCGGGCTCAGTCCTGAACAGCGCGCCGAGCACCGGCCGTTCAGCCTCGCGCGGATGATCAAGTGGCGTCGGGACGCCGGTCAGACCGCGATGGAGTACCTGGGCATGATCCTCGTGGTCGTGGCCCTCATCGGCGGGCTCGTGGCGACGGGAATCGGCGGGCAGCTGACCGGGGAGATCCGGAACGCGATCTGCCAACTGACCGGAAGTGCCTGCCCGGCACCCGATGTCGGTGTGGTCGCCGGCAAGGACACAGGTGCGGGTAACGGCGGCGGTACCTCGACCGGGGGCGGATCCGATTCCGCCGGCGGTGCGGGATCCGAGGGCTCGACCGTGACCGGGGGCACGGGGTCCGGCGGCTCGGACACATCCAGAGGGTCCAACGCATCCGGCGGCTCGGATTCCGGCGGCTCCGCCTCGTCCGGTGGCTCCGGTGGCTCCGGTGGCACAGACGGCACAGGCGGCTCCGGTGGCACAGGCGGCTCCGGCGGCTCCGATACCTCCGGCGGTTCCGGCGGCTCGACCAGCGGCGATTCTTCTACACAGGTCGACGCGGGTAGACAAAACTCGGACTCCAACTCATCCCACCCCTCGGACGGCAACTTCCTCACCGGCGTTGTCGGCGACGACGGCCTGTGGGGCGACGTCAGCGGTGTCGTCGAGACGGTCTCCCACCCCGTCGACACCGCCAAGGGCATCGCCGATCAGTACGCCCAGTCCGGACGCGGCGCGAGCGACAAGTGGGACAAGGGGAAGTACGTTGCCGCCGCCTGGGACATGACCAAGGCGTCCGGCGGGGGCGGCGGCGCCGTTGCCGGGCTGCCCGGCTCCGGTACGCGTGTCGAGGCCGCGGTACGGGACGCCGAGCGCGACTACCTGAACGACCGTATTCCGCGCGATGCGACCGCGGCCCAGCGCAGGGACTGGTGGAACGGGCTGACGCAGCAACAGCGCGATCAGTACCTGGAGCTGTCCCCGGACCGGATCGGCTCTCTCGACGGCATCCCGGTGGCCGACAGGGACGCGGCCAACAGGAAGAACCTTCCGGAGCTGATCTCGAAGCTGGAGGGGAAGACCGACTCCACATCGAAGGACCAGCTGGCAGGGTTGAAGGAGATCGACCGGCAGCTGAAGGAGGGGAGCCAGCCGCCGATGTACCTGATCGGCATCAGCGACGAGGGGAACGGCCGGGCCATCGTCTCCTACGGGAACCCCGACACCTCGAAGAACGTGTCGGCCTATGTCCCGGGGCTGAACACCTCCCTCGACGAGGAATTCGCGAAGAACGACCTCAAGCGTGCGCGTGACACGGCGATCGGCGCCCAGGGTTACGACGACTCCACCGCGTCGATCGTCTGGCTCGGATACGACGCACCGCAGACGCCGGACGGGCTGCACAGCCTGGCGGTCGCGGGCACCGGCCGGGCGGAGAAGGGCGGCGCGGCCTACAGCGACTTCATGGGTGGCATCGCGGCCACCAATCAGAACAAGGACCCGCACATCACGGCCATCGGGCACTCCTACGGTTCACGCACCGTGGGCGCCGCGACGCAGCGCGACGGCGGTATTCCGGGAGTGGACGACATCATCCTGGTCGGCAGTCCGGGGGTGGGCGTGGACCGCGCCGTGGACCTCGGCGTCGGCAGCGGGCACGTCTTCGTCGGTGCCGCGGCCAATGACCCGGTGACCAAGCTCCCGTCCAAGACACAGGTCGTCGTGGGCGCGGTGGGGATGATTCTGGGAGGCCCCGCCGGTGCGTACATCGCCGGAGACCTGGCCGACCGGGGTGACGACGACCTCTGGTTCGGCAAGGACCCGGCGAGCAAGGACTTCGGGGCCGCGCGCTTCCCGGTGGCCCCCGGCCAGCCCCTGATCAGCACCGGCGGTGTGAGCTTCGACGCGCACTCCAACTACTTCGATCCGGTACGAGACGCTATGTCGGCAGACAGCATCGCTCTGATCGTGTCGGGACACTCCGACAGGCTCAAGATGGAGGAACAGCGATGAAGCGAAGGTTCCAGATCGTTGCGGTGGCCCTGGCTTTCGGCTTCGCACTGTCCGGCTGCGGCAACGACAGCGGGCAATCGGGCGGCAGCGGGAGCGCCAGGACCAGCAAAAGCAGCAAGGACACCAAGGAGAGCGGCATGAACATGCAGGAGGCCGCCGAACGCGCCGACGGCATGCTCGACGCCGTACTGAAGGAGATCGACCCCGAGGTGCAGTGGGCGCACGGCCCGACGACGACGGGCAGCTGCGATGTGACGCGCAGGCGCACCGTGATGACCATCGTGTCGGCGGAGCGCCGGCAGAGCTTCCTGGACCAGGTCGAGAAGTTCTGGCGCGAGAGCGAGTACCGCATCAAGGCGAAGAACAACGACAAGGAGTTCCCGGCGGTCTACGCGCAGACGAAGGCCGGCTTCGGCATCAGTGTGAGCTTCCGCGGCAAGGGGCAGGCGTACTTCGAAGCGGACAGCCCCTGCGTGAAGGAGTCGAAGGTCGCCGCCCCCACCTCCAAGCCGAACGGGCCTGCCTATGAGGGGGTCTACCCCATCCCACGCCCCAACGTGCGCTCCGATTACTGGTCGTCCGGGGCATCCTGATGTCCGGTCAGTGCGCCGGAGTGGCCGGTCACCGACCCTGACGACCCGGATGATTCGTACACAGCCACGAAACCGCTCATGAACCGGGCCTCGATGGGGGATGGTTGAGGGGTGCGGAAATTCTGGGTGGTTGGTGGCATCGGCGTCGGCGTGGCTATGTGCTTCGTGGCGCTGCTCGTCGTCGGTACGTACTCCGCTGCTGCCGGACTCGTCGGTTCCGGCAG
>NZ_JBEOVN010000137.1:0-20878 GCF_040295565.1 Streptomyces sp. NPDC002785
GGCGTCTGGTGCATGCGATCGCAAGGCGGAGGCAGGAGAGCGCAGCGGGCTGCGCCGACGACCGACAACGCAGCGAGGATGGGGTCTCCCCTGCTCAAGCGAAAGCCGAGCGCTTGGGGAAGTGCCGGACACCCCCGGCCGGACGGGACTCTCGAAACACGCCCCTAGATCCGGCGGCGGGCCTTGCGGGCGCGGCGGACCAGGGCGGCGGTGCCGAGCAGCGCCACGGTCGCACCGGCGGCACCTGCCGCGGTGGCGTCCTTGCGGCCGAGTCGGCGCCCGGCGACGGTGTGCCGGCCCTCGACCTCTTCGAGGAGCGCGGCGAGCACCTCCTCGTTGGTCCAGCTCGGGCGCCAGCCCGCGTCGTGCAGCCGGCTCACGCTCACCACCCAGGGGTGCATCGTGTACGCCAGATCGCCCGCCGGGGAAGGGGTGAGGCCGATCCGGTGCAGCCGGGCGGCGGCGCCGAGTGCGACGGCGGAGGGCAGTTCCATCCGGCGGACGCCGCTGAGCTCCTCGACCTCCTCCTGTTCCAGCCAGCCGTCGCAGCCGACCGCGAACTCGCCGTCGATCTTCTCCAGCGCGGCGTACTCCAGGGCTGTGACCAGGTCGTCGACGTGGCAGAACTGCCAGGTGGGGCGCGATCCGGCGACGACCAGGAGGCGCGGCGACTCGAAGTAGCGGGTCAGCGCGGTGTCCGTGCCGCCGACCAGGACGGTGGGCCGGACCACGGTCACATTGAGTCCGGGGTGGGCGCGGGGCGCGCGTCGGCCGAGCCGTTCGATCTCCAGTAGGTCGCCGACGCCGGTGGCCTCGGCCGTGGCGCGCAGCTCGGCGTCCTCGGCGAGCGGGATGTCGTTGTCGGGCAGCGCCCCGTAGACCATCGCCGAGGTGCACAACACGACCCGGTGGACCCCGACGGCCGCGGCGGCCGTCAGCACGGTCTGAGTGCCGCGCACGTTGTAGGCGGTGCGGGCGGCAGGGTCGGTCTCCAGGTCGAGATCGAGTGCCAGGTGCACGACGACATCTGCGCCGCGCAGCTTCTCCGCGATGGCGGGGTCCCGTACGTCGAGGATGTGCCAGGTCGCCTCGTAGGCCTCTCCTCGGCGCTCGTCGATGGCGATGACCTGCTTGATCTCCTCGGATGCCGCGAGGCGTGCGGTGAGCAGCTCACCGACGCCCCCCGCGGCTCCGGTGACCGCGACGACGGGGCCACGGCTCCTGGAGCGGTTCTTTGCGGGCTTGTTCGCGGTCGAGGGGTCGGACAGGTTTCGCGCTGCGCGAACCTGAGGATCTGGGGAACTCACCGGGCGTCTCCAGCGGTTGTCTTCAGTACGTACCCGAATGACGCGTACGTACCAGGTGGCGTCCATCCTGCCGCAGGCCGGGAGCCGGCGGAGCACTGAGGCCCCGAGCGGACTTTTGGTGTCTACGCTGGATGGTGATGTCGGGCAGTCGCCGTCGGTTCGAGCCGGCGGCCCTACGAGCCGAGGAAACCCGTGAGTGACACCCCATTCGGATTCGGCCTTCCGCCGGAGGAGCCGGAGAACGGCGACGAGGGCAAGAAGAAGGACCCCACCGGAGGTGGGCAGGGTTCCGGCGGGCCGGCGAACCCGTTCGGCTTCGGGCCCGGCGCGGGCGGGGACAACCCGTTCGCGGCAATGTTCGGCACGATGAACCCGAACGACCTGGGTGCGGCCTTCCAGCAGCTCGGCCAGATGCTGAGTTACGAGGGCGGTCCCGTGAACTGGGACATGGCCAAGCAGATCGCCCGCCAGACGGTTTCGCAAGGCACGCCGGACGGCACCAAGGACGCGAGCGTCAGCCAGTCCGAGCGGTCCGCGGTCGACGAGGCGCTGCGGCTTGCCGACCTCTGGCTGGACGGCGTGACGTCGCTGCCCTCCGGTTCGGTCTCCACCGTGGCGTGGAGCCGTGCGGAGTGGGTCGAGGCGTCCCTCCCCGCCTGGCAGAAGCTGGTCGACCCGGTGGCCGAGCGCGTCGGTCTGGCCATGGGCGATGTGCTGCCCGAGGAGATGCAGGCGATGGCGGGCCCGCTGATCGGCATGATGCGGTCGATGGGCGGCGCGATGTTCGGCCAGCAGATCGGGCAGGCCGTCGGTGTACTGGCGGGCGAGGTGGTCGGTTCGACCGACATCGGGCTGCCGCTGGGCCCGGCGGGCAAGGCGGCGCTCCTTCCGCTGAACGTCGAGAGGTTCGGCAAGGACCTCAGCGTGCCGCAGGACGAGGTGCGGCTGTATCTCGCCCTGCGCGAGGCCGCCCACCAGCGGCTTTTCGCCCATGTTCCGTGGCTGCGCTCGCATCTGTTCGGCGCCGTCGAGGGGTATGCGCGCGGCATCAAGGTCGACACCAGCAAGCTGGAGGATGTGGTCGGTCAGTTCGACCCGTCGCAGCCCGAGCAGCTGCAGGACGCCCTTCAGCAGGGCATGTTCCAGCCAGAGGACACGCCGGAGCAGAAAGCCGCTCTGGCCAGGCTGGAGACGGCACTCGCACTGGTCGAGGGCTGGGTGGACGCGGTGGTGCACGAGGCCGCGAAGTCCCGTCTGACCTCGGCGGACGCACTGCGCGAGACCATGCGCAGGCGCCGTGCCTCCGGCGGGCCGGCCGAGCAGACGTTTGCGACGCTCATCGGCCTTCAGCTGCGTCCGCGGCGGCTGCGTGACGCCTCGCGCCTGTGGGCGTCGCTCACGGACGCCCGCGGTCTCGACGGGCGCGACGCCCTGTGGGAGCACCCCGACATGCTGCCGACGGCCCACGACCTGGACGATCCGGACGGGTTTGTGCACCACGAGCAGCTGGACTTCTCCGAGCTGGACAAGCTGCTCGGCGAGGCCGCGAAGGGTCCGCAGAAGCCCCAGACCGAAGCGGGCGACCCGGCCTCCGAAGGAACCGACGACCGGAAGAGCGACGGCAAGGACGACAGCGACCAGTGAGCCTGTACGACGACGCCGTTCTCGTGCTGAAGGGGTACGAGAACCCGGTGGACCCGGCCCAGGAGGAACTGCGCCAGGTCTACCTGGACCATCTGGCTCAGTATCCCGACGGCATGTGGAAGGCCTGCGAAGCCGGGCATCTGACGGCCAGCGCACTGCTCATCGATCCGGAGCGCGGCCGGGTCCTGCTCACCCTGCACCGCAAGCTGCAGATGTGGCTGCAGACGGGCGGCCACTGCGAGCCGCAGGACACCACGCTGGCCGCCGCGGCGCTGCGCGAGACCACCGAAGAATCCGGCATCAGCGGCCTGACCCTGCTCGCGGGCGGACCGGTGACGCTGGACCGCCACCCGATCCCCGCGCCCTGTCACTGGCACCTGGATGTGCAGTACGCGGCGCTCGCGCCGTCGGGCGCGACGGAGCAGATCAGCGACGAATCGCTGGACCTGCGCTGGTTCGCGTACGACGAGGTCCCATCGGTGGCCGATACATCGGTCGTACGGCTGATGACACGCGCCCGCGCCGCGCTGGAGCAGCGCGGGTAGGATCGATATGCAAATGGGTAAGGGGCGGTCCCCAGGGGGACCGCCCCTTACCCATGTTGTCCGTGCCGGTGTGCTGCGGCTCAGTTCCAGGAGTTGTTCTGGTTCTGGCCGTGGGCGCCTTGCTGGCCCATTCCGTACTGGGCCCGGACACCCTGGCCGATCTCGTGGTTCTGCGGGGGCAGCACCTCGCTCGGCTGGACCAGGGCGAAGCCCTGGCCGAGGAAGCTGAGCTCCCAGCCCTCTCCGGTGTTGCCACTCCGCCGCCAGACACCCGAGGAGTGCGTCTGGGCCTGCATCTGCACGCGCAGCGAGCTGGACCAGGCGACGATCGCGTCGGCATCGGCGTTGACGTACTTGTCCGGCGTGACCTGCATCATCAGCGGCTGGCCCGAGGTCATCAGAGCGACCTTGCCGGTGCCGGAGATGTTGAGCTGGTACTTGCCGGTGCCCGAGATGCCGTACTGACTGTCCACCGCGATGACCTCGGTGTGCAGCGAGGAGTCCAGCGCCAGGACGTAGGCGCTGTCCACCGTCATGCCGTCGTGGTCGACGTCCACGACATGAATGTGCTGCGCGAGGTTGGCGAGGAAGACGGTGCCCTGCCCGGAGCAGCGCATCAGGTCGAGGCCCTCACCGGTGCTCGCGCGGGCACGGCGCTGCCCGTGCGACTGGTACTCGCCGTCGAACTCCATCAGTCCCTGGTAGGCGACCATGGCACCCTTGCGGGCGAGAACATCGTCCTGGCCGGTCAGCGAGACCCGCAGGAGCTGCGGGTTCTGGACGGTGTACCTGTCCTGGGACTGCTGTTCCGTGTAGCTGAAAAGCGGACTCTGCATGGTGTGTTCTCCCTCCCCCTCAGTTCCGGATCCGCAGACGGTCGGTACTGTCCTCGCTCGGCTGCACGACGACGATGCCCTGGCCGGAGAAAGCCATCTGGTACGCCTCGCCGCTGCCCCGCCCGATGAGCGAGGAGGCCTTGAAGCTGCGCTTGCCCTTCACCTTGAGGTTCGGGGACCACGCCACGAGGGCGTCCGGGTCGACGTAGGTCTCGTCCTCGCCACGTCCGCAGTCGACGACGATCGGTGTGCCGCGCGAGGTGATGGCGACCCAGCCGGTGCCCGAGATACAGACGTTCCACAGGCCCTGGCCGGCGAACTTGGCGAGGCCCTTGACCCGCTCCACGCCCCAGGTGAGATGACCGTCGAAGGCGAGGACGTTGGTGCCGTTGACCGAGAGGGAGTCGTTGTTGAGGTTGACGACGACCACATCGGCGCCGTAGTCGGCGAGGTAGAGCAGCCCGTCACCGGAGCACTTCATGATCGGTGCGCTGTCGCCGGTGATCCACTGGGAGGCGATCTGGCGGACGGCCGGCGGATTGGGTTCGTACTGGATGAAGCCCTCGTACGCGACCATCGAACCGGTACGTGCGTAGAGGTCCTGGCCGGTGGCCATGGCGACCTTGAGCATCGTGCGGCCGTGGTTCTCCATACGGGCCGTGACGGGGGTCGGGGCGTAGCCCGCGAGTTGCTGGTTCATGACGGGCTCCCTCAGACCTCGTAGGGCTGGACGACGATGAAGTTGCCGGGTGCGCCCCGGAACTGAAGGTTCACGGTCTCTCCGCTGTGTCCCGGGTACGCGTTGCGGCGCAGCCGGACCTGGCTGGAGATGATCACCTGGGACGCGGACGACCAGGCCACGACGGCATTGCAGTCGGCGAAGGTGGTCGGGGTGACGGGCAGGACGACGGGAACGCCATGCGTCTTGACGACGACCGTGCCGGTGCCCTGGAACTGCATGGTGAACAGCGCGCCGCCGGGGATGCCATGGCCCTCGATCCTGCGGACCTCGTGCTGCAGAGACTCATCGAAGGCGAGAACGTTCTCCGCCGAGACGCAGATGCCGTCGCCCTGCAGCTCGATGGCGTGCAGATGGGCGCCGTCCTCGGCAAGGAAGACCTGTCCGCGGCCGGTGCAGCGCATCAGCTGCATTTCTTGGCCGGTGGAATTGCCGACGACGCGGCCCGCGAAACCGGCGCCCTTGTAGCCGAAGTCGACCTTGCCCTGGTACATCACCATGCTGCCCTGGCGGGCGAGCACGGGCATACCGCCCATGGTGAGGTCGACCCGCATGAGCTGCTGGTTCTGTGGGGTCCAACGCTGCCCGGTGGCCGTCTCCTTGTACAGCTGGAGCGCGGCCTGAAGACCGGCACCGGCCTGCGGCACGCCTTGCGGTACTCCCTGGGCCATACCGGGAGGCTGCATTCCGGGAGCCTGCTGGCCGTACGGAGCAGCGGGTTGCTGGCCGGGGATCTGCCCGAACTGCGGCTGCTGGGGTGGCTGGCCGGGCTGCCCGTACGGAGCCGGGGCGGGTGCGGGCGGCGGCAGCGTGCCACCGTGCGGTGTCATCGGGGCTGCCATCGTCGGCGCCGCATGCATCTGCTGCTGCTGCGGCGTGGGGGCCGGGGCCTGCGCGGCCGGGGCGCCGAAGGACGGAGCCGGCTGCGGAGCTTGGGCCGGGGCGCCGAAGGACGGGGCGGGCGGGGCGAACGACGGGGCGGCTGCCTGCGGCTGAGGTGCGGCGGGCTCCTCCTCGGCGACCTCGCCGCCGAAGTTCTTCAGCAGTGCGTCGAGGCCACCGTCGAAGCCCTGGCCGACGGCAGCGAACCGCCAGACGTCCTTCAGGTAGAAGTCGCCCAGCATCACCGCACGCTCGGTGGAGAACTCCGAACCGTTGAAGGCGTACCTGACGACTTCCTCGCCACCCGCGACGATCCTGATGTATCCGGGGCCGACCTGGGACATCTGCCCGGCGCCGTCGACCGTCGCCGTGAACGACAGCTTGTGGATGTTCGCCGGAATGCGGTCCAAAGTGACGCGGAACGACTCGGTGTCACCGGCCTGGGCGCCGAGGAGCTGAATGGATTCCTCGGGCGATTTAGGCTGATTGAAGAAGATGAAATACCGGTCGTCGGAGAGCTGCTCATTGGCATCGAGGCCGAAGCAGCTGATGTCAAAGGTCAGTCCCGGGCCGGCGATCTGCACACCTACGTACAGGTCCGTCCCCGGCGTGAGATCGCTGATCTTGGCCTTGTGGCCGCGTTGGAATTCCCTGGCCATGCGTAACGACCGTCCCCCATCCCGAATGTGAATGCGTCGCGCCAGGCTAACCGCAAACTCCGACGTTGAGCTGCGTCGGTACACACCCGGTACAGAATCGCCGAACGTCACTCACCGCGTGCGGCGGGCAGATGCGGCAGCCGGTCGGCCGCCACCACGCCCTCCAGGTAGCCGCGGGCCCGCTCGGTGCGGGGATACGCCTCCAGCAGCTGCCAGAAGCGCGGACCGTGGCCGGGGACGAGCAGATGGGCCAGTTCATGGACCAGTACATAGTCGACCACGTACTCCGGCATGCCCTGCAGCCGGTGCGACAGACGGATGCTGCCCTCCGCCGGGGTGCAGGATCCCCATCGGGTGTTCTGATTGGTCACCCACCGCACCGACGCGGGCCTGGCCCGGCCCTGGAAATACTGGGCGGACAACCGCTCGGCCCGCTCAGCGAGTTCGCTGTCGCCGAGGATGCGTTTGCTCTCCTGGGCCGCGAGTTTGTCGAGCATCACGTTCACCCAGCGCTGCTCCTCGGCCTCCGACATCCGGGCGGGGATGAGCACGATGGTGCGGTCACCCTCCCGGTACGCGGAGACCGTTCTGCTGCGGCGGGTGCTCCTGCGGACCTCGACCGCGCTCGTTGCCGAGGCACGGGGCGGACGGTCTGCCGCGCTGCGCTGATGGGTTCCGGCGCTGGGCGCGGGGGTCTCCCCGGCGAATCCGGGTGACGGGTCGGCGGGCACGCCATGACGTTACCCGGTGTCAGTGGGGGAAGTCCCGCCTCCGGGACGGTTCGCGCGTGATCCGCTCCACGACGTGCACCATTTGAACGACTAATACCCCATGCCTGTGGATAACTTTCTGCACACTTCGATGCCGGCCTGCATTCTGACAACGGATCTCGCGGAGATCCGAGCCACAGCCCACGCACAGAGATCATGGAACACAGACCGGAGGAACGTCGTGTATCCGATGTTGAAAACCGCACTGCGCCGTGCGTGGCGCGGCCGGGGCACCGTGCAATTCGGGGTGACCCCCTCTCATGCGGTGACGCTCGGTCCGATGGATTTCGCGACAGGCTGTTTTCTGGAACTGCTCGACGGTACGCGCGGCCTGTCGCTGCTGCGCGAGGAAGCCCGGGCGCTGGACCTGTCGGGCCATCAAGTCGACACGTTAGTGGGCCGATTGATGGAGGCAGGCCTGATCGACGATGTGCGGGCCGTCGGCCCGGAGACCGATGCGTTACGGAGCCGGCCCGGCGCCCTGGAGCGGCATCGCCTCGATCTGGCGTCACTCTCTGTCGTCCATCCCGAGCCGGGCGGCGGGATGCGGCGGCTGGCGGCCCGCCGGGGGATGCGGGTCCAGGTGCGGGGTGCCGGCCGGGTCGGCGCCGCGATCGCGGCGGTGCTGTCCGGATCCGGGGTGGGCCGGGTGGAGGTTCTGGACGGCGGGTACACCGAGCCGTGGGACGTCTCGCCCTGCGGGCTTCCACCGGCAGCCGTCGGGGAGCGCAGGGACACCGCCGCCCGGCAGTTGGTGCGCAGGTCCGCCGCAGGTTCGGCTCCCCGGGCGTCGGAGACGGCGGGTTCCCCGGCGGGTGGTGAGCCGGGACTGTCTCTGATCGTGGTCGCCCCTCGCGACGGCTTCACGGCGTACGTCCCCGACCCACGACCGGCCGAACCGTGGATCGCTTCGGGGACTCCCCATCTCTATGCCGGAGTGATGGAGGCGACCGGAGTGGTCGGGCCCCTGGTCCTGCCCGGGGGTACGGCGTGCGCGGGGTGTTTGGCGCTGGAGCGTGCGGACCAGGATGAGCAGTGGCCCAGGATGCTGTCTCAGTGGCAGTCCGGGCGGCGCACCGCCGTGCAGGCCTGTGACTTGGGGCTGGCGACGGCGGTGGCCGGTCTGGCGGCCGCCCATGCGCTGTCATTTCTGGACGGGGAGCTGCCCGCCAGTACAGGGACGCGCTGGGAAGCCGCGCTGCCGCTGTTGGACTGGCGGTCCGAGCGGATCGGGGCGCACCTCGGCTGTTCCTGTGGAGCGGCTGGGCACACTGAGGAGGAGCGTGTCTCCGGGGTCGAAGCGGCGCACGACACAATGGCCGGGTAACCGCCGCACGCGGTACGGCAGTCTGGGATTTGGAGGGGCTCATGTCTGATCTTCCCCGGAAAGCGGTCACCCGTACCGCCAAATTGGCCGCCCTGCCACTGGGCTTGGCCGGCCGCGCCACGTGGGGCCTGGGCAAGCGGATCGGCGGGAAGTCGGCGGAATTGGTCGCCCGGGAGGTGCAGCAGCGCACTGCGGACCAGCTCTTCAAGGTCCTGGGTGAGTTGAAGGGCGGGGCGATGAAGCTGGGGCAGGCCCTGTCCGTCTTCGAGTCGGCGCTGCCGGAGGAGGTCGCCGGACCGTACCGGGCGGCGCTCACCAAACTGCAGGAAGCCGCACCTCCCATGCCCAGCGGCACCGTGCACACGGTGCTGGAGGAGCGGCTCGGCGAGGACTGGCGGGAACTGTTCCTCGAATTCGAGGACAAGCCGTCGGCCGCCGCGTCGATCGGTCAAGTGCACCGGGCGGTGTGGCACGACGGGCGGGACGTCGCGGTGAAGGTGCAGTATCCGGGCGCCGGAGAGGCGCTGCTTTCGGATCTGACTCAGCTCAGCAGATTCGCCCGGCTGCTCGGTCCGTTGATCCCCGGAATGGACATCAAGCCGCTCATCACGGAGCTGCGCGACCGGGTCTCGGAGGAGCTGGACTACGAGCAGGAGGCACGCTCACAGCAAGACCATGGCGAGGAGTTCGCGGCCGACCCGGATGTCGTGATCCCCGGTGTGGTGCACCAGTCCGACCAGGTGCTGGTGACGGAGTGGATGGACGGTGTTCCGCTGGCCGACGTGATCGCGGAGGGCACGCCGGAACAGCGGGACCGGGCCGGTCAGTTGCTGGCGCGTTTCCTCTTCTCCGGCCCGGCGCGCACCGGGCTGCTGCACGCGGACCCGCACCCGGGCAACTTCCGGCTGCTGCCCCCGGAGGATGAGGCGGGCGAGGCCGGGCAGTGGCGGCTCGGAGTGCTGGACTTCGGCACGGTGGACCGGCTGCCGGGTGGTCTGCCGCAGCCCATCGGGGATTCATTGCGGCTGACACTGTCGGGTGATGCGGATGCCGTGTACGAGCTGTTGCGCGAGGAAGGGTTCGTCAAGGACTCGATCGACCTCGTCCCGGACGCAGTGCTCGACTATCTCCTCCCGATCATCGAACCGGCGCAGGTGGAGGAGTTCACCTTCACCCGGAGCTGGATGCGCAATCAGGCGGCCCGGATTGCGGATCCCCGCTCCCCCGCTCATCAGCTCGGCAAACAGCTGAATCTGCCGCCCGCCTATCTGCTGATACACCGGGTGACGCTGAGCACGATCGGGGTGCTGTGCCAGCTGGGTGCGACAGTGCGACTGCGCGACGAACTCGAATCCTGGGTGCCGGGGTTCCTGATGGAAGATGAGCAGGAGCCCGTGGTACAGGAGTTGGCGGGCGACGCCGCCGCCGGCGCATAGGGCAGCCTTCGAGCCCTCGGCGCCGAGCCAGGGCTGCCACTCACGGCCCGGGAACGTCACGCCCGGAACTGTCGTGCCCCGGACCGTCACGCCCCGGGCGTCACCACCAGGCGGAGTCGAGACGGCTCTCGATCGCCCTGATATGGGTGCGGGCGCACTCCTCGCAGAAGTACTGATGTCTGCCGTTCTCCACGGAACAGATCCAGGTCGGCGGTGCGCCCTCACTGTCCGCGGAGGTACCGCACAGGGCACAGACGACCACTGCGGCGGCTCTCTGCACGGGTTGCTGAATCCGGTGATGAGTCTCCTCGTCCACCTCGTGACGATAACTCCGTCGCTGCTGTGCCGCGCGGCACCACACAGCACGACCGCACAGCACGACCGCGGGGCCGGCCCGTTCGGACCGGCCCCGCGGAAGGGGTACTGACTATGGGTACTGATTACTGCCGGGCAGAGCGGCTGCCCTGCAGTGCTGCCGGTGTTCGGCCTGACTAGTGCATGACTGCCATGGCCAGCGCACGGCGGGCGCGCATCGAGGCGCGCTCGGCCCGGCGCTGCATCCGGCGCGCGGTGACCAGGCGCACGGCCTGGCGTTGCGTGTCGGCTTCCCTCAGGCGGTCGTGCATATGAGCACGAGCCAGGGCTTCTGGGATGAGTTGCATCTCGCGGGTCCTGTTCTGACGCGAGTCGTTCGCGCCGATGATCGTGACGTTCGGTGTTGCGGAGCCGACGGGCTCATTCGTGGGGACGGACATTGGTGCCTGATTTCGGGGATCGTGGGTGTGGGGACGGTCGATGGTTCCGATGCGCTTCATGGGTTTGGGGGCCGTGACCCCCAGTCCGGCGGTCACGCCGCGACCGGGTTCTTGCGCGGACGGCCACGCGGCCGCTTGCGAGCGACGACAACGCCCTGGATGAAGAGCTCACCACCCCAGACGCCCCACGGCTCGCGACGCTCCTTGGCGCCTGCGAGGCAGGCCTCGACGAGCGGGCAGGTGCGGCAGAGGGACTTGGCGTACTCGACGTCGGCCGGCGACTCGGCGAAGAAGACCTCCGGGTCGTAGGAGCGGCAGGGGACGGGCACGCCGAGGTTCTCGATGGCGTCGTCGAGCGCGGTGAGCGCAGTGAGGGGGATCAAGGTGGAGTCCTCCGTGAGACCGGGCGGCGGGAACGTTTCGGAAGGCGGTACGGACGGGGCGTGCGCTTCGAGTTGCACGGTGGGTGGTGTCCTCGTCTGGTCGTTCCGGCCTGTTGGCCGGGGGGCGGCTGGTACCGGGTACTGCTTGTCCCGAGGCTCCTTCGCGCTGTCTCGTCCGTTTGGACAAAACAAAAGGGCCGCGGATCCCGAGTGGGGTTCCGCGGCCCTGAAGGCGCCGGCCTGATTCTGAATCAGGCTGGATCGCTCCAGGGTTCAGGCCCACGGAAGGCCCACATCGTGTGGTGCATCGTCTGCTTCTTGGCGCCGGATTCCGCTCCTGCACCGACGGCCGCAAAGGCATAGGCCTGGGCCTGTCCCTTCGCTACTGCTGCTGCCGGTGCCTGGGTCGGTCGCTCATTGCGCTCCTGCACGGGGAGGTTCGACAGGGACAGCGGGCTGACGGCGGAAATGCCGGACAGACCGGTGCCACGCAGCGAGGACTCCGAAGAGCAGGCGAGGCCGAGCGAGCAGGCGGAGACGACCGAGAGATCGGTCATTTTGTTGGTCTCGATGATGCTGATCACTTCAATCGCCTCCTCTCGGCGTCTCGGGGGGACCGGCGGGCCGGTCCTGCGTATTCGGATAAGTACAGCACAGGACCAGGGCTTCAGAGAAGTCGCTGTTCCCGTGGTTAAGAACCTATGGTGATGACTGGGGCGGGCGCAAACTATTTTTTCGACGAGTTTTTCTCACACGTCGTCAACAGCGTTCCCGAGCCCTTCTTCCACCATCTCACCTGCGCAAATGGCGAGGACCGCGGTCCCGAACCGGTCCAGCTTCCGCGCGCCGACCCCGGAGATCCCGGCCAGTTCGCCCGCACTGCCCGGCACCGCCTCGGCGATCGCCATCAGCGTCTTGTCCGTGAACACGCAGTACGCGGGCTGGCCGATCTTCTTCGCCCGGACCGCCCGCCAGTCGCGCAGCCGCTCGTACAGCGCCTCGTCCATGTCGGAGGGGCAGTCGTCGCAGCGCATCAGCTTCATCTCGCCCGCATCGGTGAGGGTCTTGCCGCAGACCCGGCACCGGGCAGGGCCGCGACGGCCACGTTTGGCGACCGGTCCAGGGCCCCGTTCGATCCCGCCGCCTCCGGCCGCGCCGCGCGTACCGACGGCCACTGAGCCGGGGCGCAGCCCGTTCAGGAACCGGCTCGGGCGTCGCCCGGCGCGGCCTCCGGGTGAGCGGGACAGCGACCATGACAACGAGAGATGGAAGCGCGCCCGGGTGACGCCGACGTACAGCAGTCGGCGTTCCTCCTCGATCTGCTCGTCGGTCTTGGCGTACGTGATCGGCATCATGCCCTCGTTCAGCCCGACCAGGAACACGGCGTCCCACTCCAGGCCCTTCGCCGAGTGCAACGAGGCGAGTGTGACTCCCTGGACCGTGGGGGCGTGCTGGGCGGCTGCGCGCTCGTCGAGCTCCGCCACCAGATCGGAGAGCGTCGCCCCCGGTTTGGCCTGTTCGAAATCCTCGGCAAGCCGGACCAGTGCGGCCAGGGACTCCCAGCGGTCGCGCACCGCGCCGGAGCCCGCGGGCGGCTCAGTGGTCCACCCCTTGACGGAGAGCACGGCCCGCACCTGTGAGGGGAGCCCCTCCGCGTCGTCGAGCAAGGAGTCGTTTCCCCCGGCGCGCGCCGCTCCTCGCAGGGCGACGCCTGCTTCCCGTACCTCCGCGCGCTCGAAGAAGCGCTCCGCGCCACGCAGCTGGTACGGCACGCCCGCGTCGGAGAGGGCCTGCTCGTAGACCTCGGACTGGGAGTTGACCCGGTAGAGCACGGCGATCTCCCCGGCCGGGACGCCTGCGGCGATCAGATCGCGGATCCGGCGGGCGGTGCCTTCCGCCTCCGCGGGCTCGTCCCCATACTCCGCGTAGGCCGGCTCGGGGCCCTTGTCCCGCTGCGAGACCAGTTCGAGCCGGTGCTCGGCGGCGCGGCCACGGGCCTGGCCGAGCAGACCGTTGGCCAGGTGGACGACCTGGGGCGTGGAGCGGTAGTCCCTGACCAGCTTGACCACGGTCGCGTTCGGGTGGCGGGTGCGGAAGTTCAGCAGGTGTTCTGGGGTGGCCCCGGTGAAGGAGTAGATCGTCTGGCTGGCGTCCCCGACGACGCACAGGTTGTCCCGGTCGCCCAGCCAGAGGTCGAGCAGCCGCTGCTGGAGCGGGCTGACGTCCTGGTACTCGTCGACGACGAAGTGCTGGTACTGGCGGCGGACGTGGTCGGCGATGTCGTGGCGGTCCTGAAGGATGGCGACGGTGAGAAGCAGCACGTCCTCGAAGTCGATCACCGAGCGGTCACGCTTCAGCTGCTCGTACATCGCGTAGATCTGAGAGATCTCGGCGGTGTCGCGCGGGGCGTCGCGCTGGGTCTTGGCGACCACGGCCGGATAGTCGGCGGGCACGGTCTGGGTGACCTTCGCCCACTCGATCTCGCTGGTGACGTCCCGCAGCTCGTTGCGGTCGAGCCGGATGCGGCAGCGGGCCGCAGCCTCCGCGACCAGCTGGACCTTGCGCTCCAGCAGCCGGGGCAGGTCGCCGCCGACCGCTTTCGGCCAAAAGTACTGGAGCTGGCGCAGCGCGGCGGAGTGGAACGTCCGCGCCTGCACCCCGCCCGCGCCGAGCTGCCGCAGCCGCCCCCGCATCTCGCCCGCGGCCCGGTTGGTGAACGTGACGGCAAGCACACTTGCCGGCTGGAGTATCCCGGCGCGCACCCCGTAGGCGATGCGGTGCGTGATCGCACGCGTCTTGCCCGTACCGGCTCCGGCCAGCACACACACCGGGCCGTGCAGGGCCAGGGCGACCTCGCGCTGCTCGGGGTCCAGCCCGTCGAGCACGGCGTCCGCCGACTCGGGAACCTGTGGGAAAAGAGAGGAATGCGTTGCTGCTGTCACCCCGCCATGCTGCCAGGTCGGGAGAGGCGGACGCGGAAGTTGTCCACAGGGGAGCAGCATCTGTCGTACTAATGCGGGGGTGGCGGCGGGAATGGTGATCGGCTCACGTACGTTCCCTTTCCGTGCGACGACGCACTTTCCAGCTTCTCCGCGTGCCGGATGAGACGGATGAGACAGACGAGTCTGACAAGACTGACGAGACAGAGGAGCGCGAAGACATGTCGGGCACTGTGACGATGTACAGCACCACGTGGTGCGGCTACTGCCGTCGGCTCAAGAGCCAGATGGACCGCGAAGGCATCGCGTACAACGAGATCAACATCGAGCAGGACCCGGACTCCGCGGCCTTCGTCGAGAAGGCCAACGGGGGCAACCAGACCGTTCCCACCGTCCTGGTGGTCGGCTCCACCGGTGTCGAGGCCGTCATGACGAACCCGTCCCTGGCCCAGGTGAAGCAGGCGCTCGCCGCCTGATCCCGCCGCTCCCGCAGCACAGTCGCGCCCCCTCCGGTCGACCCAAGGGGGCGCGACTGTACGCGCGTCCGGGGGCGCTGCTGGCCCCGTACGCCGTGCGTCAGCCGACGCTGCCCGGCTTCGGGAGCGGCTTGCCGTACCAGAGTTCGATCAGACGGGCCGCGATCGAGATGCCGAACGGGGGCATGATCTCGCCCGACTCGAAGGCCGCCGTCAGGTCCTCGCGGGAGAACCAGCGCGCCTCCTCGATCTCATCGCCGTCGACGTTGATCTCCGACGACGTGGCCCGCGCCATGAAGCCCAGCATCAGGCTGGACGGGAAGGGCCAGGGCTGGCTGGCGATGTATTCGACCTCGCCGACCGTGACGCCCGCCTCCTCGAAGACCTCGCGGGCCACGGACTGCTCGATCGACTCCCCGGGCTCGACGAAGCCCGCGAGCGTCGAGAAACGGCCCTCGGGCCAGTGCACCTGGCGGCCCAGCAGGGCGCGGTCCTGGTCGTCCGTCACCAGCATGATGACCGCGGGGTCGGTACGCGGGTAGTGCTCGGCGCCGCAGGCCGGGCAGCGGCGGATGTGGCCGGCCGCCGCGATGACGGTGCGCTCGCCGCAGCGCGAGCAGAAGCGGTGCAGGCGCTGCCAGTTCTCCAGGGCCACCGCGTGCACCATCAGCCCCACGTCACGGGGGCCGAGGAGCAGTCCGGCCTCGCGCAGTCCGGCCGGGCGGGCCGGCTGGTCCATGCGACCGGGCAGGGAGTCCTTCTGGAGCGCGAAGTAGCTGACGCCGTCTTCGTCGGTGCCGAGGAAGTAGCGGTGGGTCTCGGTGACCGGGGCCTCGAAGGCCGGGGTCATGACGATCTCCGTACCGCCGTCGGCCGTGTCGTCGATCAGCACCTGCCCGCCGGAGACGACGAACACCCGGGTGGTCGGGTGACTCCACGCGGCGGACAGCCAGGCCTCGTCGAGGCGGTGGTGCGCCGCGCGGTCGATGCCGCTGGGCGCCGTGAGACCGATGGGCCGGTCTGCGGTGGCATTGTCGAAGGTGCTCACAGGTGCTTCCTACTCCCCCGGGACGGATCGGGTGTTCAGAGGATTCAGCGGAGTGCGACGGCCAGCTCGCCCCAGAGGTGGGCGGCTGTCTCCACGCCCTTGAGCAGGAGGTCGAGCTCGACCTTCTCGTTGGGGGCGTGCCAGCCGTCGGACGGTACGGAGATGCCCAGGAAGAGGACGGGTGCGCCGAGCACCTCCTGCAGGTCGGCGGCGGGGCCCGAGCCTCCTTCGCGGGTGAAGAGGATCTTCTGGCCGAAGGCCCGTCCCATGGCACGGGCCACGGCCTGCAGGGCGGGGTGGTCCAGCGGGGTCAGACAGGGAAGGGTGGCGGGGGCGAAGGTGATCCGGTGCCGGACACCGGCCGGGACCTGTGCCTCGGCCCAGGCCCGGACGGCCTGCTGGATGTGGTCGGGGGCCTGGCCCGCGACCAGCCGGAAGCTGATCTTCACCAGGGCGGAGGACGGGATGATCGTCTTGCTTCCGGCGCCCTGGTAGCCGCCGCCTATGCCGTTGACCTCGGCGGTGGGACGGGCCCAGATTCGCTCCAGCGTGGAGTGGCCGGCCTCGCCCGCCGCCGCCCGTGACTTGGCGGTACGCAGCCAGGCGGCCTCGTCGAAGGGCAGCTCGGCGAAGAGTGCGCGCTCGGTGTCGGTGAGTTCCGTCACGCCGTCGTAGAAACCGGGGATCGCGACCCGTCCGTCGGCGTCATGCAGTGCGGCGACGAGCCGGGCCACGGCGGTCGCCGGGTTGGGGACCGCGCCGCCGAACGAGCCGGAGTGGATGTCCTGCTCGGGGCCGTACAGCTCGATCTCGCACTCGGCGAGGCCGCGCAAACCCGTGCAGACCGTGGGGGTCGTCTCGTCCCACATGCCGGTGTCGGAGACGATCACGGCGTCGGCGGCGAGCCGGACGGCCTGCTCTTCGACCAGGGCGCGGAAGTTCGGTGAACCGGACTCCTCCTCACCCTCGATCAGCAGCTTGAGGTTGACGGCGGGGGTGGTCCGGCCGGTGGTGGCGAGGTGGGCCCGGACGCCGAGGGTGTGGAAGAGCACCTGCCCCTTGTCGTCGGCGGCGCCCCGCCCGTACATGCGGCCGTCGCGGATCACCGGCTCGAACGGGTCGGTGTCCCAGCCGTCCTCGCGGGCGGCGGGCTGCACGTCGTGGTGCCCGTAGACGAGAACGGTCGGGGCGTCCGGGTCCTCGGACACCCACTCCGCGAAGACCGCGGGAGCGCCGGGCGTCTCCCAGATCTCGGTGACCGGGAAACCGGTCTCCTTGAGCTTGGCGGACAGCCACTCGGCGCTGCGTCGTACGTCCCCGTCGTGGACCGGCTGGGCGGATACGGACGGGATGCGCAGCCAGGCGGCGAGGTCGTCGAGGAAGGCTGTGCGGTGCTGTTCGGTGTACGTACGGACGGCGCTGTCCGGGGTGTCGCTCATGGCCTTGAGCCTATCGGCCCGTGGGAGGTGGCTCGTCCAGCAGGAGCCGCTCCAGCTCCGCCCGGCCCGGGAGGCGGGTGGGGCGGACGGTCTCTCCGCTGCGTACGTAAAGGAACGTGGCGGTGACGGCGGTGAGCGGCAGATCGTGCAGCTCGGCCCAGGCCAGACGGTAGACCGCGAGCTGAAGGGGGTCGGCGGTGTTGGTGCGGGTGGTCTTCCAGTCGACGATCTCGTAGGTGTCCCCGGTGCGGTACACCGCGTCGATACGGCCCCGGATCACCCGGCCGACCAGGGTGATCTGGAACGGCGTCTCCACGCGGTACGGGGTACGGCGGGCGTACGGGGTGCGCTCGAAGGCCTCCTTGAGTGCGGCGAGGTCGCGCTCGTCGGCGATTTCGGCGTCGCTCTCGTCGCCGCCGGGCAGCTCGTCCGGCCCGAGCATGGGCAGCGGCAGCTCCTCGAAGCGGGACTCCACCCAGGCGTGGAAACGGGTGCCCCGGCGGGCCGCGGGCTGCGGGGGCCGCGGCATGGGGCGGGCCAACTCCTGGGCGAAGCCGTCGGGGTCGTCGGCGAGACGCAGCAGCTGGGTGGCGGAGAGCGAGGCGGGCACGAGGACGTCGCGCACGGTGGCGCGGGCGCGGCGCAGTTCGCCGGTGAGGGCGTCGAGGTCGCGGTCCCAGGAGGCGAGGGTGCGGGATTCCTCGGGGGTGAGGCGCTGATCCCCGGCGGGTTCGGGCGTGCGGGCCGCCGGGACGTGTGGCGTGGGGGCCGGAATGTGTGGCGTGGGGGCGGGGATGAGTGGCGTGGGGGGCGGGGCCGACGGGGGCTCCGTCGACAGGGAGTCCCAGTCGTCGGCCTCGTCGGGGTGCGCCTCGGTGTCGAGGAACGGGTCCTCGTCGGGGAACAGTTCGTTGTCGTAAGGGGCGTCGTACGGATCCGGGGGGTCGGACGGCGCCTCGTACCCATCCGGCACGCCCCCCGGCGCGGCCAGGGCCTCCAGATGGGCCATCACCGTGTCCGCGGCGGCCCGGCGGCGGGTCAGGGCGGTGTCGTCCAGGGGAAGCGGCCACGCCGGGTCGGCCTCCTTCTCGGCGAGCGCCGGGTTCTCCTCGTCCTCGGCCGGTTCGTCCGCCCACGTCTCGATCTCGCCGTGTCCGGCTGCGCAGTGCTCGTACAGCGAGTGCAGGAATTCGGACGGGCCGCGCGGCTTCTTCTGGGTCGGGCCCCACCAGTGGCCGGAGCCCAGCAGCAGGGTGCGGGGCCTGGTGAAGGTGACGTATCCCAGGCGGAGCTCCTCGGTGTGCTGGTGCTCCTTCATCTCCTCCTTGAAGCCCTTGAGCCCCTTGGCGTCCCAGGAGTGGATGACGGGGAGGGTGGCCGTGTCCCCGCGCAGGGCGTGCGGGAGGACCTTGGGCTGGGAGGTCCAGGCGTCGCGGGACTGGCTGCTGGGGAACTGTCCGGTGACCAGGCCGGGCACCGCGACGACGTCCCACTCCAGGCCCTTGGACTTGTGGGCGGTGAGGACCTTGACGGTGTTCTCGCCGCCGGGCAGGGCGTTGTCCAGGCCCTTCTCGTACTGGACAGCCGTGCACAGGAAGCCCAGGAAGGCGAGGAGGGTGGCCTCGCCTTCGACGGCGGCGAAGCGGGCCGCGACATCGAGGAAGTTGGCGAGGGTCTCTCGGCGGCGGGCGGCCAGGGCGTGCGGCGATGCGGAGAGTTCGACCTCCAGGCCGGTGGTGGCGAGGACGCGGTGCAGCACGTCCATCAGTGGGTCGGCCAGCGAGCGGCGCAGGTCGCGCAGTTCGGCGGCCAGGCGGGCGAAGCGGATGCGGGCCTCGGTGGAGAACGGAAGTCCGTCGTCCTCTCCTCCGCCCGATTCGAGGAAGGTGTCCAGCGCGTCGGCGAGCGAGATCACTTCGGCCGGGTCGATGCCTTCGACGGCCTCGGCAAGGCGGCGGTCGGGGTCGAAGTCGTCCTCGTCGCCGTGGGCGGCGCGGTGGACGAGGAGGCGGGCGCGGCGGCCGAGGAGTGCCAGGTCGCGGGGGCCGATCCGCCAGCGGGGGCCGGTGAGCAGTCGGACCAGGGAGGCGTTGGCGCCGGGGTCCTGGAGGACCTCGCAGACCGCGACGAGGTCGGCGACCTCGGGCAGGTGCAGCAGCCCGGACAGGCCGACGACCTCGACCGGGATGTCGCGGGCCACCAGCGCGGCCTGGATCTCCGGGAAGTCGCCCGCGGTGCGGCACAGGACGGCGATCTCGCCGGGCGCCTTTCCGGTCCTCACGAGGTGCGCGATCGAGTCGGCGAGCCAGTCGGTCTCTTCGGTGTGGGTACGGAGCAGGGCGCAGCGGACGATGCCGTCGCGCTCGGCGCCCGGGGCCGGGCGCAGTGCCTCGACGCCTTCGTGCATGGCGCGCAGGGGTGCGGCGAGACCGTTGGCGAGGTGAAGGAGGCGGCCGCCGCTGCGGCGGTTCTCGCTGAGGGAGTAGCGGGTGGCGGGGGTGCCGTCGGCATGCGGGAAGTGGAGTGGGAAGTCGTCGAGGTTGGCCACGGAGGCACCGCGCCAGCCGTAGATCGCCTGGCAGGGGTCGCCGACGGCGGTGACCGCGTGCCCGGTGGTCGCGCCGGACTCCGCCTCCGTGACCGTTGCCTCGGGGCCCCTGCCGAAGAGGGCGGAGAGCAGCAGGCGCTGCGCGACGGAGGTGTCCTGGTACTCGTCGAGCAGCACGACGCGGAATTCGTCGCGCAGGATCGCGCCGACCTCCGGGCGGGTGAGGGCCAGCTGGGCGGAGAGGGCGATCTGGTCTCCGAAGTCGAGGAGGTCGCGGCTCTTCTTGGCCTCGCGGTAGCGGCGGGTCAGCTGCAGCAGCTCGCGACGGGCCTGGGCGGCCTCGGGGATCTTGCGCAGCTCGGCGTTGGTGAGCCGGGCCGTTTCCAGCGTACGGAGCAGGTCGGTGTCGTACTCCGCGAGCCGTTCGGGACGTACGAGATGCTCGGCCAGCTCGGCGTCGAGGGCCAGCAGATCGCTGACCAGCGTGGGGAACGACCTCGTCAGGGCCGGATAGGGGCCGGGCGCCTCACGCAGTACGCGGGCGGCCAGCTGGTAGCGGGTGGCGTCGGCGAGAAGACGGGTGGTGGGTTCGAGGCCGATGCGCAGTCCGTGCTCGGTGAGGAGCCGGCCGGCGAACGCGTGGTACGTGGAGATGCTAGGCTCGCCCGGGGGGTTGTCCGGATCGATGACGTCCGGATCGGTGACCCCGGCCGCGACCAGGGCCTTGCGGACGCGCTCGGCCAGCTCGCCCGCCGCCTTGTTGGTGAAGGTGAGTCCGAGGACCTGCTCCGGGGCGACCTGGCCGGTCCCCACCAGCCACACCACGCGCGCTGCCATCACCGTGGTCTTTCCCGACCCGGCTCCGGCCACGATCACCTGCGGGGCGGGCGGCGCTGTGATGCAGGCCGTCTGCTCCGGGGTGAACGGGATCCCGAGGAGTTCCTTGAGCTGCTCGGGATCGGTGATGCGTGAGGACACCCGACCGAGACTAACCGGGAGCACTGACAAGGTGTCGCGGCGGCCGGGTCCACCGGCCCCCCCGCGGGGCCCCCCCGGCGGGCAAGCCAGTAATGCCGCCCGCCAACAATCGTGGAAACACCGAAAGAGTAACTACAAGATGTGGCGGCCCGGAGAGATTTGGCTGC
>NZ_JBEOVN010000138.1:0-20825 GCF_040295565.1 Streptomyces sp. NPDC002785
CAAGCGGCGACAAGCTCACAGCCATACCCGGAACCCCTGGGCTTCCCCGATCCTACGAATGATCAGATCCGACCCGCTTGAAAGGTAGGACAAGCCTAGAGGTAATAGCTCGGCGGCCGTCGCGTCGTACGGCTCGTCGCCGTCGTACGCGCGTCAGCGGGAGGGTTCGATTCCCCAGGCGGCGGCCCGGGCGGCGGCGGCCGCGCGGTTGGGGAGGTCGAGCTTGGCGAGGATGTGCTCGATGTGTGTCCCTACGGTCCGCGGCGTGATATACAGCCGCTCGGCGATCTCCCGATTGGTGCGGCCGGCGGTCAGTTCGGCCAGGACCTGGAGCTCCCGCGGCGAGAGTCCGCCTGGCCGCCGCGCGTCCGGGTGCCGCGTGTCCGCCTCGGGGCCGAACGCGGCGACCTCCTCGGGCGGAAGGCCCGCGCGGGGGTCGACGGCCGCGGCGAGCGCCTCCGTGAGCAGGGTGATCACGGCGCGTGCCGGATCGGGCCCGTGCCGCGGTCGGCGGGTGCTGATGTTCAGCATGCCGACGTACCGGCTGTCGGCGGCGAACAGGCACTGGGCCACGCCGTCCTCGATGCCGAGGGGACACAGCACCTCCTGGAAGCCCGGGGATGCCGCCAGGAGGTGCCGGGGGACGTCCCTGAGCCAGAGACCGCCTCGGGCCGGGCTGCGGAGCACGGGGAACATCGGGTCGTGGTGGAGGCGGGTCTCGATGTAGGCCGTGGCGTCGTCCGGGTAGCTCCCGGCCAGGGTGGTGTGGCGCCGCCGCAGCGGATCCCACCGGGCGAGGGAGGCGTGGTCGTACTCCACCACCTCCGACAGCGCCGCCAGGACCGCGCCGATGCCGGTCGCACCGCTCCTGGCGGCCTCACGGACCTGCACCGCCGCGTCCAGGATGTCCGTCATGCTCCGCTCCGCTGCCATCCTCCAAGGATGATCAAGCGTCCGGAATACGTCAATCGCGAAGGGCGTCGTGCACGACCTGCCCGTCCACGACGGTGAGGACGACGGGCATCTCCGGGATGTCGTGGGGGTCGGCGGTGAGCAGGTCCCCGTCGAGCACGCAGAGGTCGGCGGCCTTGCCCGGCTCCAGGGAGCCCTTCCAGTCGTCGGCGAAGTCCTGCCAGGCCGCGTTGATCGTGTATGTACGGATCGCCTCGGCCAGGGCGATGCGCTGCTCGGGGCCGCTGACCCGGCCGGCGGCCTTCGACTCGCGCAGCACCATGGTGGCGACACCCTGGCGCCAGTCCGGGTACGTGACGGGGGCGTCGGATCCGCTCGCGACCCGCACACCGGCGTCGATGGCATCGCGGTAGGGCCACGCGTACGCGGCCCGTTCGGTGCCGACGAACTCCTCCTCCATGTCGGCGACGGTCCACTTGATGGTGGGGTTCATGTTGACGCCGAAGCCGTGCGCGGCCAGCACCTTCATGCTGTGCGCGGTGAGGAAGTCGCCGTGGATGACGTAATGGCGGGCGTCGGGCCGCGGGTGCTCGGACATGGCCGCGGCGAAGGCGTCCGCGACGGTGTCTATGGCCCGGTCACCGGTGACGTGGACGCCCAGCTGGTGCCCGGCAGCGTGGGCATGCCGGATCATGGCGCCGATCTCGGCGATGCGCTCGGTGTCGGTCTCGCCGCCGACGCACAGGGAGCCGCAGCCACCGCCGACGTACGGTTCGTGCATCCAGGCCGTCTTGTTGGGGACGATGCCGTCGGCGAAGACCTTGACCCCGTGGATCGCGAGGCGGCGCGGATCGGCGTCGCCGGTCTCGCCGGGGGAGGCGAGGGCGCGGGCGAACTCCTCCGTGGTGCTCGCCATTCCGGTGGGCAGGAGCAGGACGCCGACGCGGGCGGTCAGTTCGCCGTCGGCCAGCAGCCGGCGGTAGACGTCGAGGGTCTCCGCGCCGAGCGCGCCCCGCATGATGCCGTCGCCGCCGGGGCCGAGCCCGGGCTCGGTGTAGCTGGTCACGCCGAGCCGGGCCAGCGTGGCGAGGGCCGACCTGATCGCGTCGGTCCGCTCCTGCCGGCTGAGCGGCGGCAGCGCGTTCTGGACGAGGGCCTGGGCCCCCTCGTGGAGCAGCCCGGTCGGCTCCCCGGCTTCGTCCACGACGATGGCCCCGCCGGGCGGCGCGACGGTGTGCCGGTCGATCCCGATGAGCTCCAGCGCCTTGGAGTTGACCCAGGTGGCGTGCCCGGAGAAGGCGTACAGGACGACGGGGTGGTCCGGGCTCACGGCGTCGAGGTCGCGCCGCGAGGGCAGCCGCGACGGATCGGCGACGCACTCGTCGAGGTAACCGGTGTCCCAGCCGTGCCCCGTGATCCACTGCCCGCCCGGAACCCGCCCGACGGCTTCCCGTACCGCCTCGGTCACGTCCGCGAGCGAGGACACGGCGGGATGGCCGAGGTCGAGGGAGAGCGGCGGCGTCGCCATGCCGAAGGCGCACGCGTGCAGATGGGAATCGTTGATGCCGGGAAGCAGCGTCGCTCCCCGCAGGTCGACTACTCGGGTGCCGGGTCCGACGAGCGGCGCGACGTCGTCCCGCCCACCGACGGCGCTGATGACCCCTCCGGTCACCGCCAGGGCCGAGGCGATGGAGAACTCCGCATCGACCGTGACCACCCGCCCGCCGAGAAACACCAGATCCGCATACGTGCCCACTGAAGGTCCTTTCGAAAAACGGGCGCACCAAGGCTGCCCGCGAACGATCTCCCGAGGACTATGACCGTGCGCCCGCCCCCCGCACATCGGTCATCCCACCGATACGCGCTCTCGCGGGGGCGGTCCGACGGCCGACCTCTCGATGCCCTCCTGCGTGGACGGCCCGACGGCACCGCTCGCGGTCACCCGGCCAGGTGGTGGGCGGACACAACCTGCAGTCGGCCGCGTCCGCCCGCGCGAGGTCGCACCGGCGGACGCCGACGGGGGAGCCGGTGGACTCAGGTGAGGTCCTTGCCCCTGGTCTCGAGCGGCAGCGGCGTCAGCTTGCAGTTCGCGAGTGCGGGCGAGGGTGTCGCGGTGGACGTGCAGGAATTGCCGATCGGTTTGGAAGTCGTCGCAGAAGTAGCAGCCGTCGGCCGCGGTTTTGGGGCAGGGGCGGGAGATGTGCCGTCCGCACCAGCCGCCGGCGACGGCGTGGAGGCGGCGACCGATCTTCTCGGCGAGCCACTCGACGCCGGACAGGTCGCTGTCGCGGTGGATCTTGACGGCCTCGCCCTTGAGGTTGAAGCGGACCTCGTACTTCTCCTCGTACTCACGGCGAAGCGTGTCATCTGCGATGCGCGAGTAGTGCTCCTGCATCTGCCAGGAGGTGTGGCCCAGGACCTCGCGGATGGTGCGTCCGGACACGCCTGCGTTGGCCATCCTGGTGCCCAGTGACCGGCTTGTGTCCGCAGAGGCCGTGTGCGGATGACTTCGTGTGGCCATTGAGCAGGTCCGCTGTCGGAACCGCGTTCGCGACGGTGACAGCGGCGCGTGCGCGGCGGGCCCGGTCAAAGTCGGCTTGGAGCCGGGTGCGTTCGGTCTTGCGGGCGGTGCCGAGCTGCCCGATGAAAATCTTCGTCTTGTCGGCGTGCTCGGCCCAGACAGGCCGGTGCCGGGGGTGGTGGGTGGCCTGCGGACAGCGGGCGGAGTCACACATCCCTACCAGCGGTCGATCCGCGGCGGCGGGGGTGCCGGCGAGCTTGAGACAGAGCGCGCGGGAGGGATCGGCGAACCAGCAGTAGTTCGCAGGTCCGAGGTGGAGGACCGCGGCACGTTTGGTCAACAGGTTGAGCACGTCGCGGTCACTGCGCTGGGTTCTCGGTGCTGGCGCTGCCGCCGGGTCGAGCTTCTCGTCGATGCTGGCGAAGAACTCGGTGAGGCTGCGGGCGCCGGGCCCGGTCGGCAGGATGCCCTGCTGGTAGTTGCGGAACTCGGCCAGCACGAGTTCGAGATTGCGTTGTTGTTCGTGGCCGTTGACCTCGGCCAACAGCTCGGCTGGGCTCCGCCGGGGCGATAGGCGAGCTCGATCGCCAGCTTCCTTCGCAGCATCCTCAGAGTCAGACGATCATCGGGGATCGGACCGAGGCCGAGCCGCTGCCCGTCCGGTCCATTCACCCAGTCACGGAACCACTGGTAGCGGGATTTGAAGTGGAACCGGCCGAACAGCGGCTTCCCGTCCACCGGGTCTTCGTGAAGCTGTTCGGCGAGACCGACCGCCTCGCAGGCGTCCTGGATGACGACCCATTCGTCGCGGACACCGCCGAGAGGCTGGCCCTTGATGAGCTTGCCGGCCAGTCGGTAGCGGATCAGTCCAGGACCATTCTCCTGTGCTGGCTGACGGCAGCCGACCTGCAGTTCCATGAGCTCGCTCGCGCGCATACCCGTGATCGACGCCAGCGTGAGGATCACCGCAGTGGCCCCGACCAGGGCCTGCGCCCCTTCCGGGACCCGGAAGCCGTCGAGGACGACGAGGACTGACGGCCGTCATGCCACCCCTTCCGGGCACGAGCTCAAGCGGGCGGCGTGTCCGGGGACCACACGCCCATCCACTGTTCGGCGCCCCACGCCTCGTACCGTTGCACCTCGGTGAATCCCAGCTTTGCCGCGAGGCGCATCGAGCGGTCGTTGGCGGTCTGGGTGCACAGCACCACCGGCTCGCCGGGAAGCGCGTCGGCGAACCAGTCGAGTGCCGCTGCGCACGCCTCGGCGGCGTACCCGCGTCCCCATGCCTGTGGCAGCAACAGGTAGCCGAGCTCGGCCTCTCCGGCATCCGGACGGACATGACTCCGACGCTTCGCGTCGCGCCGGTTGAGCTCGATGGTGCCGATCATCGTTCCGTCGAGCTCGATCACGAAAAGGCCGGGGCGCTTCTCGGGCGTCTCGGGCAACGCGCGCTCGACCTCATCACGCGGACGAGGGCCGCCTATGTAGCTGCCCACCTCCGGCGAGGTGAACAGCTCGATGAACGCCGCACGGTCCCGAGCCCAGCCCGACCCAATGAGATCAATCTCAGCGGCACTTTCTGTACCGCAACTACAAGCGCCGCCAATTGCATCGGATGCGAACTGGCGACAGTTGATGTGTCGGCACCAGAGAGGGCGGACGACACCTCGCTGAACAGGAACGAACGGCTCTGTTGTGTCGCGCGACGGTAGCGGCTGGCGAGGCCTGATGGCCAGCCGCTGTCACTCGTCCGGATGGACGGCCTGCGGTTTCGCCGCCGACTCGCATCTGATGCGGTTTTCTCGCATTGGATGCGAGCTACGGAGAGTGGTGGACAGTGGGTTTCAACGGGACGGTCCCGGGGGCGGCGAGACTGCACCTGGCGGACGGCATCGCACTGCTGCGGCCGGAGGAACAGGTCTTCTCCGCGATGCTGGGCGGATTCGCCAATCAGCAGCTCGCACGGAACCTGGCTCGCTCGACTGTCGAAGGGCGGGAGAACACGGTGAAGGCGTTCACCGCCTACGTGAACGCCTTCCCCTGGCAGTGGACGCCAGCCATGGTGGATGAATGGCTCGGTGACCTGCGCTCATTGCGTGATCTGAAGCGTTCGACGATCCGCTCGTACTCCGAAGCCATCCGCTCCTTCTGCCACTTCGCCACCGACCCCCTCTACGAGTGGGCCACCACGTGTGAAGAGCGGTTCGGCTCCCATCCGGTCCAAATCGTGCACGAGTGGAACACCGCGGTGCACGTCCAGGACAACGAGTCCGATGCGAAGAAGCGCGCCTTCACCAAGGCCGAGCTACACGCCTTCTTCGCCCACTGCGACGACGAGGTGGCCCGCATCCGTGCCTTCGGCCGCAAGGGCTGGCTGCCCGCGTTCCGCGACGCGACGTTGTTCAAGACCGCGTACGCCTTCGGGACACGACGCAACGAAACACGGATGCTGGACGCCGCTGACTTCGGCCGCAACCCACACGGAACCGAGTACGGCGAGTTCGGTCTGTGCCGCATCCGGTTCGGCAAAGCCAAGAAGGGCTCACCGCCCAAGCGACGCACGGTGCTGACCGTCTGGGACTGGGCCCCCGACATTTTGGACGAGTGGTTCACCGAGGTCCGGCCGCTGTTCGGAGGTGAAGGGAACCCAGCCGCCTGGCCCTCCGAGCGCGGACTGCGGATCGGTTGCCAGCGGCTCAACTCCCGATTCATCACCTACCGCCAGGCCCTGGGCCTGGACGAAGGGCTGGACTTCCATTCCTTCCGCAGGTCCTACGTCACCCATCTGATCGAGGCCGGCTGGGACCCGCGCTTCGTCCAGGAACAGGTCGGTCACGACCACGCAAGCACGACCGCGATCTACACCTGCGTGAGCTCGGACTTCCGCACACGCACACTCCGTCGACATCTGGACGGCACCATTGCCGCCGCCCTGGAAAGCCAGGCCGGGAGGCAGAGGTGAAGCGCAAGGTCGGCTACACGTGGAAGCTGCGCGAACTGATGGGTACCCACGGCATGTTCACCACCACCGAGCTGGTGCCGCTACTACGCGACCGCGGCATCGAACTGTCAGCTTCCCAGGTCCACCGACTGGTCTCCGGCACCCCCGAGCGGTTGTCGCTTCAGGTCCTGGCCGCGTTCTGTGACATCTTCTCCTGCACGCCGGCAGACCTGGTCACCACGACCGCCGAGAACGCCGGAGTCCGCAGGACCGCGACCGGTGATCTCCCTGCCATGCCGACGGCGGTCGCGAAGCTGCGGCCCCGACCGGCCCGAATCCTTCCTGACGAGTGAGTCCCACCTACACCCCCGAGGAGTGCGAGCGCTGGCACAAGAGGACGTGCGCCCGCTGTCAGCGCCACGGCTGGTTCGCCGCCCGCTGGCCCGACGGCTATGTCTGCCGCACCTGCTACGACAAAGCTCTCTGCGTTCGTGGAACCTGTCCCGAATGCCGAGTCGAGCGTGCTCTTCCCGGCCTACGGCCCGGCGACCGCATGCCGATCTGCTCCGACTGTGCGGGCTTCATGATGTCCTATCGATGTTCCCGCTGCGGAGAGGAAGGCAAGCTTCACAGAGGTCGGCTCTGCACCCGCTGCACCGTTGCCGACCGGCTATCCCAGCTGCTGGAGGACGGCACCGGCCGCATCCGCCCCGAACTTGTTCCGCTGGCCGACTCGCTCCGCACCATGGACAGCCCGTTGTCCGGCCTCGCCTGGCTCGACCGGAACAAAGAACGCCCCGACTCCACCGCCGACTGGCTACGCCGACTCGCCATCGGCGACATCGAGCTGACCCACGAAGCCTTCCACACCCTCGAACCCTGGCGGGCCGCCGCCCATCTGCGGGAACTCCTCATGTCCTGTGGTGTCCTACCCGTCGTCGACAAGCGGATCTGCTCGTTCGAACGGTGGCTCATCGGCCACCTCGCCGACATTCCTGTCCCCGACCATGCTCAGGTCATCCGCCGGCTCGCCACCTGGGAAGTGCTCCCACGCCTGCGGACCAGCAGCCAGAAGAAGCCGATCACACCGGCAGCCCGTCGACATGCCGCTGACCAGGTCAAGCAGGCCACAGCCTTCCTCACCTGGCTCGCCGCCCGTGATCACACCCTTGGCACCTGCGGCCAGACCGGCATCGATGCCTGGCACGCCGGGCAGAACGAGTACACCCGCAACACCATGCGAGCCTTCCTGCTCTGGTGCTCGGCCAGCAAGCTCACTCGGCCCTTCCGGCTGCCCCCGGTCCAGATCCGTCGGGCCACCCCGATGCCGCAGCCCGAACGACTGGAACTGATCGGGCGCCTCCTCACCGACCCGGACCTGCCGCTTCGCACTCGGGTCGCGGGCGTGATCGTCCTGCTCTATGCCCAACCACTCAGCCGAGTCGTGCGCCTCACCTTGGACGACATCGGTCACAGCAACGACCAGACGCTTCTCCGCCTCGGCGAACCGCCGTCCCCAGTGCCAGAACCGCTCGCGGAACTGCTGCTTCGCTGGATCGACAGCCGGGACAACATGAACACCGCGACCAACCAAGCCTCCCGGTGGGTGTTCCCCGGCCGGCGAGCCGGACAACCGATGCACCCCGACGCTCTCGCCGCGCTCATCAACGACATCGGCATCCCCACTACCGCAGGCCGCACAGCCGCAATCCGGCAACACGTTCTCGAAATGCCCGCACCAGTGGTCGCTGAGGCTCTCGGCTATCACCGGGTCACCACAGCCAAGCTTGCCTCTGAGGCCGGAGGCACCTGGAGTCGATACGCCGCCGGAGACCACTGGCGGTCACCACCCGGCTGGACCCCACAGAGCAATACCTGAACCTGCGGTCGGCCGAATGAACCTGCTACTCCGCAGGAAGAGGACTCAACGGGATCTGGGACAACGCCCAGCGGGTAAAGGTGAGCAGAGCCTCGCCAGCGATGTCCTCAAGCCGGTCGAAATCCTCCGGCAGCACGTCGAGCAGGAAGTGCTCGACTTCCCGGTCGGCCCGCTTGATCAGGACGAGGCAGCGATAACAGGGCTTGGGAGGATGCTCAAGAAGGATTGCTCGCAGAGACCCCGTCGCATCGTCGGCCAGGTACTGATCAAGCCATCCAGGCTCGCGTCCCCTGCCGAGGTTGAGGCGCTCGCTCTTCGAACTCAGCCCTACGAGGTCCTGCTTGTTCACACGCTTGATCGCTTTGGGCACCTTCTCCGGCATGAGAGCAGGCTATCCACCAACGGCCAGAACGCGAGGTGCTGCCAGCACAGACCATGACCCTGCGGCACCCCCAACACACACAGTGACTGCACCGACGCTTCGGCAGCAATACTCGCGACAGTTGAATACGCGAGCCCACCAGTATCACACCCGCACTACGAGGACGCCTACGGCTACCGGCCCGGCCTCGCGAGCGGGGCCGCTATCCCGGGAATGGGGCGACCGCCTGCCCGCCGGCCAGCGCGTCGAGCCGGCCGGCCGCGTCGTCGTCGAGGAAGAAGAGCGTCATGGCCTGGCCGTTGTGCCGGACGTGGAAGCGCCGGCCGCCGTGTTCCAGCTCGTCCATGAGATAGCCGACCACCATCAGGTCGGCCCAGTCGTCCCTGACCTCGATGGGCCAGTTGACCTGCCGGTCGCCGGCCGTGTACGCGATCCACGCCTCCTCCGCGCCGAGGTCGACGTGGTCCCGCAGGCCGGACAGTGCGTTCGGCCGGCCGGCGATCCGGCACAGCTGCCGGGCGATCGCCACGTACGAACCCCGGCCGCGGACGCACTCGGTGTCGAAGTGCCATGCCCGGTCGCAGAACCACCGCTCCCACGGCTCGGCCTCGACCGCGCAGCCCAGCGCGAACAGCACCAGGTCGAATGGCTTGCGCTCGTACGCCTCCCGCGGCCACGAGTACAGCAACTCGTCCACGGTCCGGCCGGCCGCGAGCGGCAGCCCCAGTTCCGCCAGCCTGTCCAGCTGTTCTTCAAGACGCATGGACGGGATCGTAACCGTCTCCTCGGACAACGCCCCCGGACGCCGTGAGGCGGCCTCCGCACCCGAGCTCCGCATCCGGGGTGGTGTCCGACTCAACATGTCTGTCGGCCATCTGCTGGACGCGGCGCCGTACCCCATGGATCTGTCGTCGCCGCCTCTGCGGCCGTCGCCCTCGCGGCCCTGACCGGGGGCGATGAACCATCTCTTCAGCGGCGCGGACGTCGACGAGCGCGTGACGGCTGCAGCTTCCGCGCTCATCGTCCCCGTCTTGGCGACCGCGGTGCGGGCCGGGGCGAACACGCTCGCGTCTACGCTGCCACCCGCCTCGCGCCCGAGGTCGCTACCGAGCACGCGCACCGCCAGCCTCCGCAACGAGCCCGGCCGGGGCCACCGCGCACCGCACTGAGCGCGCCCGATGCGACTGGTGTGGCCGTGCCCTTGTGGAAGGAGAACGGCTTTGTCCGCCGTGGTTGGCCCGACCGTGACCCCCTGTCCAGGTCCGCCACCGCACCGCCCGCAGCTGTGTTTCTCCTAGCCAACGGCGGTACGCAGAGAAGAGGCGCGGCACGGTTCAGCGCCAGGGCAGGTTCCGCCACGGGCTGCCTTCGCTCTCCGTCAGCAGACGGTGCGCCGTGACATTGCTTTGGTAGTAGTCGCCGTAGTCCTCGCCGTCGAACCGCAGCACACGGCCCAGCGCGTATCCCGCCGAGAAATCTTCCCAGGAGCGGTAGGCCGATCTGCTCAGCGCACCGGCGTACACGACGGCCTGCTCCGCCTCGTGCGGGGCGCAGAAACGGGCGGACAGCCCCCACCTGGCCAGGTTCACGGCACGCCCGTAGTCGTAGGCGACCGTAGTGGTGACCCGGCCGTCCGGCGGCAGCAGCCCGTCGGCGCGGAACCGGGCCTCGTACCTGACGATGCGCCTTACCAACTCCTCGATGTCCTTGACCGTGCCGTGGCCCACCCCGATGTCCTGGGCGTGCCCGGCGGCCGTTTCGCGCCAAAGCTCCGCGGAGGGCTGCTCGCCGAGCCCGGCCTCGAGCTGTTCACGCACCCGGAGTACGAAATCGGGCTCGGGCGGACTGTTGCGCGCGTCCAGTAGGATGTCCAACTGCTTTCGCCAGCCGGTCGGTTCGGTGATGCCCCACGAGTCGCGGAGCAGCTCCCGCTCGCACGAGTACTCGTGGTATGCGGTGCCCACCTCGTTCCAGGGCACGCCGTTGCCGACCGCCAGATGCGCCCCGCACGCCAGCCCGTAGGCCAGTGGACCGTGCAGTGCCCCGTGTCGCAACGCGATCAGCCGGTCGTTCCTGGGGCGGTCGTTCTCCGCGTGGTAGCGCAGCCACATCGCGCGGTGCGGGGGCGTGGCCGGGAAGATCAACTGGGCGGGAGTGCCGGGATTGACGGACAGGAGCTGGTACGGGTCGCGCCAGTCGAACTCCGCCATCCACTTGAGGGAGACAGCGTGGAACACCCACTCCGGATGCCAGGGTGGCAGCATTCCTCGGGTGAGCACCGGTCGGCAGCTTCGTCCGCCCTGGTCCCGGTACGAGCGCCATGTGGCCATGTCGGGAGCAGCGTCCACCTCGGCCTTCGGGGCGGCGATGTACAGCTCCTCGCCGGCCAGCACACGCAGTTGGGCTTCCGTGTCACCGCGTGCCCCCGCTTCGTACAGCAGGTGCTCCGTTATCGACGGCGGTGCCCAGGGGGCGCCACGGGCAGGGTCGCTGGGGTAAGGGGGCAGTGGATTCATGACCAGGCGATATTCCGGTAAGGGCTGTTGGGGTCCTGCGTCAGGACGCGGTGCTGTGCGAGCGACTGCTCGTATTCCACTCCGGACGAATCGTCCGCGTCGAAGTGCATCACGCGGGCCAGCGAATAACCGAGGGAGAACTGCGCCCAGGAGCCGTACGCCTGCCCGGCCAGGGCACCGATCCGCAGCACGGCCTGTTCGGCTTCGCGCGGATCGCAGAGGCGGGCACCCAGCGCGAGCCGTACGACGTTGACCGCCCGCCCGTAGTCGAAGGCGGCCAGGGTGTCGACCCGTTCGCCGGTGCCGAGGGCGCCATCCGTGCGGAACCTGTCCTCGTACGTGACGGCCAGCCGCAGTGCCTCATGGGCCTCGGCCGCCTCGGAAGGTGTGGACCGACGGCGCGTCAGCGCATCGGTGAGCGCTGCGGACCACTCCGGGACCGTGGGGGTGCGGCCCAGCCGCCCGGCGAGGGCGCGACGGATCCGGAGCACCGACTCGTAGGTACGGCCGACGAGCCGGGTGGCCAGCAGTGCTTCGAGAGTCTCCCGGTAGGCGGCGCGGTCCAGCACGCCCCAGGGATTACGGAGCCGGGCGCGATCCGTTGCGTACCCCTCGTAGGCGGCGCCCAGGTCGTTCCAGACGAGGCCGTTGTGCACGGCAAGATGGGCTCCGAGGGCCAGGCCGTGTGCGACCGGTCCGTGCAGGGGGCCGGCCCGATGGGTCAACAGCAGGCCGGCCTGCGGCCCGCCCGACCGCTCGTGGGCCTTCAGCCACGCCCGGCGACGTCCCGGACCGGCCTCGAGAGTGACGGCGTACGGCGTGCCCGGATTGATTCCCAGCCACCGCACTCCGTCCGGCCAGCGGCGCGCGAGATCGTCGAGACCGGTTGCCTCGAACACCCAGTCGGGGTGCCAGGGCGGCAACGTGCCGGATGTCAGCACCGTGACACACATCCGGCCCGACGCGGGATCCGGCTGTGCGGCAAGCGGGGGATTGAAGCCGGGAGTGTCCGCGTGCAGCCGGGCGACGAGCGCGAAGAGCCTGCTCCCGGCCAGGGTGTCCAGCATCGCATCCCGGTTGCCGACCGCCGCCATCTCGTGGAGCAGCCGTTCCGTCTCCGTCGGCGGCGTCCAGCCCGCCCACGGCGCCCCTGTCTCCGTCGTCCCTGTCCCCGTCGTCACGGTCGGATCCTACGGAACGCCTCCGGTGGCCGGGGCGGTGACCTGGGAAACGTACCCCTATAAGGAGCCGCCGTGGCCATCGCTCAACGTGCAGACCACACCCCGCACGAAGCGCGCGCCGTCGCGTCGGTGACGGGCCCGCCACTGGATCGACGAGGACAGCGGCGGCTGCAATACCCGCCAAGCCGAACAAGGCGCCCGCGCGCCTCGACCGAGTCCCGGGAAGGCCGGGCCGAGCGTCGAGGAGGAGGCCCTTGAGCCCGTGCGGGCCGCGACGGCGGTGGCCCGGGGCCGGGGACCGGTCAGTGGGGGAGCTGGGGTGGCCGGTAGCGTCGGAGTCTATGAATAGATTTGAACTGCCGGACGATATAGAGGACTTCGGGCACCTCGTCGCCCTGGTCGAGGAGACCGGCGAGAGGGTGAGTATCACCGCGTTTGGCGAGCCGGAGTGCGTGCTCCTCCCAGCAGCCGAGTGGGCCGATCTGGAGCACTGGGCACAGCGAGGCTACGGCGCCCCGATCCCTCTTCCCGATGCGGCGCAGGAGCGTCCGCCAGGACCAGAACAGCACGGCCCATACATTCGGTATGTGCATGCGGACGGGGTGCGCATGACATTCACGCGAGGCCGAGTGGTCGTGGCCGAGCTGCGGTCTGCGGGCGAGCTTGACTGGCTGGAGGAATGGGCGCGAAACGGGCGCCAGGGGTACATGGACCCGAAACAGGCGGCGGCGTTCGCGGAGTTCCTCGCCCGTCAGGAGGGACGCAAGCAGCAGACCGAGGACGGGGACGACCAGTCCGACAGCGCCGGGCGCGCCGCGATGAGCGGCCGCGCTCCGGCAGCAGCGCTGGGATGCCGCACCCCGCGGCCCGCACCACCTCCCGCGCCCAGAGCATTTCCCCGCCCGTACACGCCACGGCGCCCGGTGCGGACGTGATGCAAGACAACACAAAGGCCCAGGTCGGGGAATATGTCCCTGATCTGGGCCTGAGGTTATGGAGCGGATGACGGGAATCGAACCCGCGCTATGAGACCGTGCCTCGAAGTGGGCGCCCGCGAGGTGGTGCCGCACTGCGGGCCTGGGGCGTGGGGTGCGTGGAACAGGCAGTGCCGCATAGGTGCCCGCGGCGCCGGGCCTGATCGGTCACTGGGCCGTCAGGCCGAGCGCAGGGCGTCGGTCGGGGACACTCTGGCCGCGCGCAGGGCCGGGTAGATGCCGGCGATGGCGGCTACCAGGACCGACACCAGGGGTCCGGCGACGACCGTGTAAAGCGGGACGGCGGCCGGCCAGCCCTGCGCGAGGGCATAGCCGTAGACGGTGAGGCCGCCCACGAGCAGCCCGCCGATTCCTCCGATGAAGCCCATCAGTACGGCCTCGATCAGGAACTGGACGGCGATCTGGCCGCTTCGGGCGCCGAGCGCGCGGCGTAGTCCGACTTCGCCGCGGCGTTCCATGACGCCTACCACCATGGTGTTGGCGATGCCGACGCCGCCCACGAGCAGGGCGACGGCGGCGAGGGCGAGGACCAGTCCGGTGAGGGAGTTCTTGGTCTCGGCGCGTGCCGTGTACAGGTCTGAGGGGCGGCTGACGGCGACCGTGCTCGGGTTGGCGGGGTCGGCGGTGGCTCCGGCGACGGCCTGTACGTCGGGGACGCGTTCGGGGTGGGCCCTGAGGTAGACCATGGCGGCGGTGCCGTCCGCGCCGAGGTCGGCGGTGGCCTTGGGCCAGCCGACGAGGGCGGTGGTGCCGAGTTCGGGGGCGAGTTCGTTGGGGGCCAGGATTCCGGTGACGGCGAACCACTGGCCGCCCAGCCAGACGCGTTCGCCCGGCGCGGTCACGCCGAGCCGGAGGGCGGCCTGGTCGCCGAGCACGGTGACGGGGAGGTTCTCGTCGGCCTTGTCCAGCCAGTTGCCATTGCGCAGGGTGGCGTGCAGGACGTCGAGCAGGTTGAGCCGGGCGGCCAGGACGGTGAGGCTGCCGGTCTGCTGGGCGGGGACGAGGTCGTTGCGGTAGACCTGGGCCTTGGTGGCGCCGGTGGCGGTGACCTGCTGCACGGGGGCGATGTTGGCGAGCATCTTCTCGGCTGTGGACGGTAGCGGCACCGGTTTCTGGTCGGCGCCGTTGCCGGGGGCGACGGTGATCAGGTTGGAGCCGAGCTGGTCCAAACGCTCCAGCAGGTGGGCCTGGTTGGAGGCAGATATTCCGGTCACGGCGATGACGGCGGCGATGCCCAGGGAGATGCCGAGCGCGGACAGAGCGGAGCGCATCCGGCGGGTGCGTGGCCCGATCATGCCGAGGCGCAGCATGTCCATGGGGCGCAGCCGGGTACGGCGCGGGCCGGGTGTCTTGCGACGGGTCGTCGGAGGGGTCATCGGACGGCTCCTGCGGGGTTCTGGCCGTGCTCGTCGAAGTCGATGCGGCCGTCGTGGATGCCGATGCGCCGGGGGAACGAGGCGGCCAGTTCACGGTCATGGGTGATGACGACGACCGTGGTGCCGTTGGCGTTCAGGGTCCGCAACAGGTCGACGACGGCGGTGCCGGAGACGCTGTCCAGGGCGCCGGTGGGTTCGTCGGCGAGCAGCAGTGCCGGGCGGGCGACGAGAGCGCGGGCGATGGCGACGCGCTGTTTCTCGCCGCCGGAGAGCTGGTCGGGGTGGTGGTGCAGCCGGTGTCCGAGGCCCACCTCGTGCAGGGCTTCGACGGCGCGGGCACGGCGGTGTGCGGCGGGGGCACCGCTGTAGAGGAGACCGGTGGCGACGTTCTCGACAGTGGTGAGTCCGGACAGCAGGAAGAACTGCTGGAAGACGAAGCCGATCCGGTGGGCGCGCAGGGCGGCCAGTTCGGGGTCGGAGATGGCGGCGAGGTCGAGCCCTTCGAAGCGCAGCTGCCCGGCCGTGGGCCGGTCGAGGGAACCGAGCAGGGCGAGGAGGGTGGATTTGCCGGAGCCGGAGGGACCGACCACGGCGAGGAGTTCCCCTGCCTCAACGGTGAGGTGGATGCCGTGCAGGATGCGCAGCGGTGGTGATCCCGGGTACTCCTTTGTCACGCCTACGAGTTCCAGTACCGGGGCCTTGTCGGCCGGCTGGGGAAGCGTCATTTCGGGATCACCACCTGGTCGCCCGCCCGGACGTCCCCGGTGATCTGCGCCTTGGCGTCGGCGACCAGTCCCAGTTGGACCTTGACGAGCCGGGTGGCGGAGCCGTCGGTGACCTGGACGCCGTAGCCGCCGCCGTCCAGGGCGAGCAGCGCGGTGACGGGGACTATGAGCGCGTCGCTGACGGTGTTGCCGACGACGGTGACGGTCGCGGAGGAGGGCCCGGCATGCTTGGCCTGCTGCTGGCTGTCGAGTGCGATGGTCACGGTGGTCTTGTCCGAGCCGCCCGAGCCGCCCCCGCCCTCCGGGCTGTTGTCCCCGCCGTTGCCGGAGCCGCCTCGGACCAGCGACCGGATGCGGCCTTGGACGGTGGAGCCGTCGGTCAGCTTCACCGTGACCCGGCCGTTGGGCTTGAACTGGGAGAGCTGGTTGTCGGCGGGCTGCACTGTGGCGACCAGGTCGGTGCTGGTCACGGTCATGACCGCGGTGGCCCCGAGGGCCGAGCCGAGCTGCGCGCCGAGCTGCTGGACCCGTACGGTCGGCCGCGGCAGCACGACGACGCTGCCGAGCGCGACCGTCCCGGTCTGCTGCTCACCGAGGGCCTTCTGCCAGCGCTTGACGGCGGTGGCCGTGCCGGCGGTGAACTTCTGATCCACCGTCAGGCCCAGTCCGTCGGCGTGGCCGAGCTTGATCAGGTTGCGCTTGAGCTGCTTGACGTCCAGGCCGTCGTCGACCCCAGGGCCGAGGTCGCGCCACATCGGCCGGTCACCGGTGAGCAGTACGACGGGCCGGCCGTCCACCTCGTAGAGCTGCGCACCGGCCTTGACGACCGCGCCGACGGCGGGCAGAGCGGTGAGGGTCCCACGTCCGGCGGCGACGACGGGGGTGGGGTTGTCGTAGGCGAGGGCACCGCCGACCTGGATGCCGCTGGACAGAGAGCCCTTCTGCACCGGGGCAGTGGCGTGGTCGACGGACTGCTGCACGGAGGGGAAGCCATGGCGCTCCCAGGGGCGCACGGCAGCGAGCACGCCCGAGCCGCCGAGCACGGCGACAACGACGAGCGGTACGACGACCCTGCGGCGTCTGCTCCGCGCAGGTGCGGGCGAGCCGTCTGCGGGGGTGGTGGTCTCGGCGGCGGTGGTCTTGGCGGCGGTGGTCTTGGCAGGGCGGCTCATGATCACTGACCCATCGAGTAGCCGGGCATCGGCAGCTTGCCGCAGGCCGGTTGGATGGCTTCCCACCGGGCGGCGTTGAACGAGCCCGCGGTGAATTTGAGGAGCCCGGTCTTGGGGTCGGGGTCAGGAATGTCCGCGTATCCGTTCTTCCGCGCGCACGCGACGAAGGCACGACCTTGCTCGACGGACTTCTCGTTGCTCTTCTGTGCGGCCTGGTGGATGCCGGGGACCTTGGCATCGCAGACTTTGCTCGCCGCGTCGAAGCCGCCGTCCGCGGCTGGATCGTCGACGCTGCCGGCGGGGAAGGTGATGTTGCCTTCCTTGTCCTGCTCGACGCTGTTCTGCCCCTGCTGGTGCATGCAGTCCACCCAGGCCCGCCGCACCGCGTTGTCGTCCTGCGGCTTGCTCCTTCCCGCGCCGTCGCCCCCCGCCACTTCGGGCGCCGAGGATGGTGAGGAGCAGCCGCTCACCACCAGCGCCGCCGTCACGGCGGCCGCCGTCAGTACTGTCCGTACGATCCTGGTACGCATATTGCTTCTCCCTGCTGGAGGTCGGCATCGACTCCAGCAGTTGTACGGACTGCCGAGTTAGCCATCCGTGAACGTGTGTCTAACCGCTGGCTCACACCTGCCGGGGCATCCTTGGCCAGGTCAGGACGGCAGGACCGTACGCAGGTCAGCACAGGGGCGCAGGGCGCGGTCGAGCGGAGTGGAACAGAATGCGGGTACTGATCGTCGAGGACGAGGCGGAGCTGGCGGCGATGCTCGCCGAGGGCCTGCGCGCCGAGGGCATGGCCTGCGACGTCGCACACGACGGTGCCCGCGCACTCGAAATGACGGCCGCCGCCGAGTACGACATCCTGCTCCTGGACCGGGACCTGCCGAAACTGAGCGGGGATGCCGTCTGCCGGGCCCTGAACACCGCGGGCTACCCGGCCAGGATCCTGATGCTCACCGCCGCCGGCACTCTTGCCGATCTGGTCGACGGACTGGGTAAGGGCGCCGACGACTACATGGCCAAACCCTTCTCGTACCTGGAACTGATCGCCCGGCTGCGCGCTCTGGGCCGCCGTGCTCCCGCCGGCAGCGGTGTCACCGTGCTCAGCAGGCGCGGTGTCAGCGTCGACACCGTGCGCCGGGCCGCCGAACGCGACGGCCGGCCACTGAAGCTGACCCCCAGGGAACTCGGGGTCCTGGAACTGCTGTTGGCCGCGGACGGCGCCCCGATCGGCACCGAGCAGCTGCGGGACAGCCTGTGGGACGCGGCGCTGGACCCGGCCACCACCGCCGTACGGGTGACCGTGCACTCCCTGCGCCGCAAACTCGGCGAGCCGCCGCTCATCACCCACGACCCGGGCTACGGGTACCGGCTGTGACCCCGTACAGGCTGCCCTTGCGCGGTCGACTGACCCTGGTGACCACGTCGCTGTTCGCGGTACTCGGCTGCGGGTTGCTCCTGCTGAACTGGCTGAGCTCCCGTGACCTCATGGAGGCCAACCGCGGCCTCGTCGTCACCGCGCCCGATCCGATCGTCCCCTCCCAGACGTCGCCGAGTCCCACAACCGCGACCCCGCAAGGCTCCTCTGTGCCCGCCGCGACCACCAGCCCCTCCCAAGGCTTCGACGACTTCCAGCACACCGTCCTCAGCGACCTGCTGCTGCGGTCCCTGCTCCTGCTCGCCGTCTTCACCGCACTCGCCGCGCTGCTCGCCTGGTGGGCGAGCCGCCGCTCACTGCAACGCCTCAGCCAGGTCACCGCGGCGGCCCGGCGGATCAGCACCGGCAGCGCCCTGGACGAACGGCTCGCTCTGACTGGCCCGAACGACGAGGTCCGTGAGCTGGCGGATACCTTCGACGCCATGGTCGACCGTCTGGACCACAGCTTCACCGCTCAGCGCCGCTTCACCGCCCACGCCTCGCACGAACTGCGCACTCCGCTCACCGTTCAGCGCACCGCTCTGGAGATTCCGCTCGCCCAGGGCCGGGTCCCGGCCGGCCTGAGACCTTCCATCGAGCGGGCCTTGGATGCCAATGCCCGTACCGAGCGCCTGATCGCGGCGCTGTTGACCCTGGCGCGGGGCGAGAACGAAGAGCTGACGCCGCATCCGGTCGACCTCGCGGACACCGCCGGGGAAGCCCTGGCGGACGTGGCCGACGAGGCGCGGGCGTCGGGCACCCGCATCACTGCCGACCTGCGGCCGGGCCCGGTCGCGGGCGACCCTTCACTGCTCCGGCAGATCGCTCTCAACCTGCTGACGAACGCGGTGCGCCACAACCACCCCGACGGCACAGCGACGGTAGCCACCGGCACCACGAACCGCCTCGCCTTCATCGAAGTCACCAACACCGGTCCGGTCCTGGACCCGCACGAGGTCCCCGCGCTGTTCGAAGCGTTCCAACGCGGCCCGGAGTGCCGCAGCGATGGCTCCGGACTGGGACTGGCCGTCGCCCGCGCGATTACCCTGACCCACCAGGGCCAGGTCACCGCCCGCCCCCGCCCCGGCGGGGGCCTCACCGTCCGGGTCGAACTGCCCCGACGTAGCTGAAGGTGCCTTGGGGAACGCCGGTACGGCCGTCTGTGCTGAGAGAGATCGTGGCCGCAGGAGGAGCGAGCTCGGACCCGGCCGGGGCCGGAACCCACCTGTTCCTCCGCGGCAGGTGCGCGACGGCGCCTTGCCGGCACACGTCAGCACTCCTGACTTGCACATGGCGCTGAGCAGCCCACTCCTGATCCGACCGCGGCTCGTTCCCGCAGATCGGTGGCAAGCCGGTCTTGGAGAGCGACACCTCTCCCCACGCGATAGCCGAGGGGAGAGGTCTGCTTCGGGGAAAAGAGGTTGGGCAGGTCCGCACTGACCTCGTTGCAGCTGAAGACTTCGCCGGCCCGTTCCGCGGAGTTGCCGGACCGGGCAACGGTGTGTGATGCGGCGGTAGCCGCGATCGCGGGTACGGTTGCCGCCAGGACGGCGGCCGCGAACGCACCGGCCGCCAAGGCCAGGGCCCGCGAACCGGTACGACAGGATTTCCTTGCTGCGCTCACTTCGATCTCCTTGATGACAAAGCAGAACAGGGCCGCTCTCTTGACCGGCGAGGGCGAGCTGTTCCAGCAGCTGACCAAACGGCTGCTGGAGTCCGCCCTGGAGGGCGAGATGACCGACCACCTCGTCTATGGCAAAGCACGATCCAGCGGGCAAGGACGGCGGCAACTCCCGCAACGGCAAACGCTCCAAGACGGTGCTGACCGACGTCGGACCAGTGGAGAAAGCCGTGCCCCGCGACCGGGGTGGCTCCTTCGAACCGAAGATCGTCAAGAAGCGGCAGAAGCGCCTGACCGGCGTCGACGAGATGGTCATCTCGCTGGCCGCCAAGGGCCTGACCACTGGTGAGGTCCAGGCCCTGCGCCTGCCGAAAACCTCATCCGCGCAGGTCATGCGGCATGTTGGTACTCGTGGAGGACGCCGCCGTGCCGTTCACGTCTCCGAATATCGAGGCGAGCGATCTGCTCCGGATCCCTGATCGGGACCGGCAACGGGTGCAGAGGGCGGGCGTTGTCGATGCCCTGATGGGGCCGACGGGAGTTGCAGAAGTCCGCCCCCTGCCCGAAAGAGCACACCCAAGGAAACGGGCGCCTACGTCTTGGGCGCCCCTTTTCTGCTGCCCGGACGATCGGAAGGAGGCCGTCCCGTCGGAGCCAAGCGCCTACCGAACCTGCTGGCGCAGCCGTTCGCGCGGGGCGGGGCCGGTCGGGAGTGCGCCACCGCGATTCCCTCGTGCGCCGCGCCTGGCAGGCACCACCGTCCGCACTCCGCACTCCACCAGCACTTCAAGCGCCCGCCTGCTGGGTGGTTTGGCTCAACCCACCAGTGCCGGCGTCCGATGAGGTCTGTGAACCAGTCCGGGCTACAGAACCAGCCCGTGAACGCAAGAAGGCCCCTGCGGGACAGGGCGAAGCCCCAGCTGCAGGCCCTCGGCCTGGGCCCGGCTCACCAACTCGTTGATCAGCTGGTCGTCCACGGCCTTTGCCGACACAGCCGCTGCCGACTCACAGCCTCGCGCTGGGCCACGTTCTACTGGTCATCGATGCATCTTCCGTGAACGGGAGTTACACCGAACGATTTAGACCGACCGGCACATGGGGGGTGGGAGAAGGAGCGGGGCTGGGTGCGTGCAGCTGCGAGGCGGAGGATTGAGGCAGATGGGGTCTCCCCTGCTCGAGCGCAGCCGAGA
>NZ_JBEOVN010000139.1:0-20792 GCF_040295565.1 Streptomyces sp. NPDC002785
TATCGCCCACCCCGGACAGAGGGCGATACTGGGTTCGAACCAGTGACCTCTTCGGTGTGAACGAAGCGCTCTCCCACTGAGCTAATCGCCCGGGCGCAGGCCAAACATTACCCCATGTCAGCGGCACCCCATGACCATCCCCGGGTCACTCGTGGATCTTCCACGGCATGGTGATGCCGAACTTCCAGACGTAGATCCCCACCAGCACCACGATGATCACCAGACCGATCACGGTGAGGATGATGTTGCGCCGCCGCACCTTGGGGTCGAGCGCCCGCTGAGCAGCCTCGGTGACCTTCCGCCGTGTCCAGCGCAGCACCAGCTGCGCCCAGACGAACTCGGTCGCCCAGATCGCCATGCCGGCGAAGATCACCAGCCAGCCGGGGCCGGGCAGCGGCAGCATGATGATGCCCGCCACGACCACCGCGAGGCCGACCACGAAGACGCCGACCTGCCAGCTCAGATGCAGCGCCCTGGAGGCCTTGATGAACCCGGGCGCCCTGGAGCCGAGCTCTCGGCCCTCCTTCGCCACACCCTCCGTGACATCTCCCGTCACGCTTTCCGTCACATCCCCCGTGGCGGGCACCGGATTCGTCGGTACGACGACCCCGCCCCGCTCGTCACTCTCCGCATTCATGGGAGCCAATCTACCGGAACGGTCTTCATCACCGGAATGGCCGCATAACCAAAAGTTACACACCGCCATAGGAGCTACCTGAAGGGACACAAAAAGGTCAGAGGGGTTTACAACGCCACCGTAGGTGGCATGTCGATTTCGCCGACGTGCGAATCCCCGAGCGCACACTGAGCGAAAGGCCCTGGCGCTTATGAACACCACGGTCAGCTGCGAGCTGCACCTGCGCCTCGTTGTGTCGAGCGAGTCCTCACTGCCTGTACCTGCGGGCCTGCGGTATGACACGGCCGATCCTTATGCCGTGCACGCCACCTTCCACACCGGAGCGGAGGAAACGGTCGAGTGGGTTTTCGCCCGCGACCTCCTTGCCGAGGGGCTTCACCGGCCCACCGGCACCGGAGACGTCCGCGTCTGGCCATCCCGTAGTCACGGCCAGGGCGTCGTCTGCATCGCACTGAGCTCCCCAGAGGGCGAAGCCCTGCTCGAAGCCCCGGCGAGGGCCCTGGAGTCGTTCCTGAAAAGGACCGACGCCGCGGTTCCGCCAGGCACCGAACATCGTCACTTCGACCTCGATACGGAGCTCTCACACATCCTGGCCGAGAGCTGAGCCAGGCCGAGAGCTGCACGGCGCCGTCCAACTCGGGGAGGCGGCGCCGCGCGGAAAACCTCATAGGGATGACACCGACGCCGCCACCACGGAATCCACCGTGGTGACGGCGTCGGCGCGCGTTTCCCCACAGCCGCGGCCCAGCACCCCGCGCCCGGTACGCACGTGGCGCCCCGGGGCGCCCGCCCACGGCCCGGACAGGCGGCCTCCGGCCCACGGATACCCACTGGTGGCCGGTAAGCGCTCCCCGCACCCCTCATGGACCCTCTCGGGCCACTGTGTACCGTCGCCGAGCCAGTAGAGTCAGCCGGCATCGGCGGGCACCCGCCCGCCGGAGGCCAGGGAGCGAAAGCGTGCTGATCCCCCACGACACCCGGATCGCCCTCGACACGGTGGTCGATCTGCTGAACACCGCACCGGAGAGCGAACCCCCAGGGAGCGGGCAGCCGGAAGGCGAGCCGGTCGACGGTCTCGCCGACATCGAAGCGCTGTACGACTTCGCGCGGCGCCATTGCATCAGCGGCGTGGGCGAGCTCCACGAGAAGGACCTGCGCGCCGTACAGGACGTACGGACGCACTTCGCCACGATCTTCGCGACGGACGACGCCCAGATCGCCGCCTCGCTCGTCAACGCCCTCATCGCCGCCGCCGGCACCACACCGCAGCTCAGCAATCACGACGGCTACGACTGGCATGTCCACTACTTCGCACCGGACGCCTCGATCGCCGACCATCTCGCGGCCGACTGCGGCATGGCGCTGGCCTTCATCGTGGTGGCGGGCGAGCAGGAGCGACTGCGACGCTGCGAGGCGCCGGACTGCCGGCACGCCTTCGTCGATCTCTCCCGCAACCGCTCCCGCCGCTACTGTTCCAGCCGGACCTGCGGCAACCGCCTGCATGTGGCCGCGTACCGGGCACGCCGCAGGGAAGCGGCCGGCTGACCGTTCACAGCATGAATAGATCATGCACCGCGGCCATCAGCAGCAGACTGCCGACCACCGCGAGGAAGATCATCAAAGGGGGCTGGGAGAGCGCGAAGAGGCAGCCGCGCGGCTCTTCGGCAGGGCTTGCGGGGGCATCGCCCCGGGAGGTGTCCACCATCTCGGGACGATCATGACTCAGCCCGGGCCCCGTTGGCGATCAACACGCCTTTTCGTACGGGCAGTTCACCCTCCCCGGGCCCGGCGTGATTCGCTCCGGCGTCCGATCGGCCGTCACATTTTCGGTACGACGACCGGTGCGCTCCTCCCTCGCACACGGCACGTCGCGGACGTCCGCGTGCTCAACATCGCTTCGTACACGCTGAATTCCGGGTCGGTCCAAGACTGCCCGGCTGGTCGAGGGTGCACCGTCAGAGACATCGAAGCCCTCCGGCTGGCAGGACTCCGGTCGGCAGTCGCCGAGTTGGGCCTGGAACGGCGCGAAAGAGGCGGGATCGGGTGGGGCCGCGGCCTCAGAGCGGTGTCGCGCTGGAGGCGCGCACCACAAGTTCCGGCTGGAGCACCACGCTGCGGTGCTCGTGCGTGCCGCTCTCGTCGTCCGCCTCCTCCAGCAGGAGCTCCGCGGCCATCCGGCCCATCACGACCGCGGGTTGACGGACCGAGGTGAGCGGTACGGCAGCGGCGGCGACGAATTCGATGTCGTCGTAGCCGACGATGGCGATGTCGTGCGGCACCCGCACGCCCGCCGCGTACAGCGCCTGAAGAACACCGAGGGCGAGCAGATCGTTGGCGCAGAACACCGCGGTCGGCCGCGGCACAAGACCGAGCAGCCGGGCCCCGGCGTCCCGGCCCGCCGCCACGTCCAGACGGTCGGAGGGGATCTCGACGAGCGCCTCGGGCGGCAGTCCGGCGTCGGCCAGGGCCGACAGGGCGCCTTGGCGCCTGTCCCTGATCTGATGGAGGTCGCCGGGGCCGCTGACGTACGCCACCGAGCGGTGCCCGGCCGAGACCAGATGACCGACGGCGAGAGCGCCGCCGCGGACGTCGTCGACGGAGACCGCGCAGGTCCCCGTGCCGGACGCCACCCGGTCCACCAGCACGTAGGGAATCCGGTGACGGCTGAACGCCTCCAGGTTGCGGCCGGTCGCGTCGGCCGGGGTGACCAGGACGCCGCACACCCGCTGCTCGGCGAAGAGCCCGAGGTACTCGGCCTCCTCCGCCGGGCTCTGGTCGCTGTTGCAGACCATGACACCGAGGCCGGCCGCACGGGCCGCACGCTCGGCGCCACGGGCCACGTCGACGAAGAACGGGTTGCCCATGTCGAGGACGAGCAGCGCCATGATCCGGCTGCGGCCCGCCCTGAGCTGGCGGGCCGATTCGCTGCGCACGTACCCGAGCTCCTCGATGGCGGCCAGCACCCTGGCACGGGTCTCCGGCAGCACCGCCTCGGGACGGTTGATCACGTTGGACACGGTGCCCACGGAGACTCCGGCCTGCCGGGCCACATCCTTGATCCCTGCCACACGCGCCACTTGCCCTGCCCCACTGATGCCCTCGGCCGCTCCGGTCCGCGGCATCACCCCATCGTACGGACGCCGTTGCGAGGTACTCCGTCGTCCCGGCCCGGCCCACCGCGAATCGACCGCAGCGGAATGAATTGTTTCAATCCGATCGGGGCGCTAGCTCCATCCCCTCACACCGTCAAGGGAGATGATGAATCGATTCACTCGCCAAGGATGCACAGCCCCCGCCGGAACGGGGCGGGGGTGCGGGTCAGATGCCGTGCTTTTTCAGGATGGCCTCGATGTCGCTGAAGTCCTCGCCCGACGGGACGGACTGCTGCTTCGGCTTCGCCTTCGACCGCACCTGCGTCTGCGTCGCCGGGAGCCCGGACCCCCGGGAGGGCGCCGAAGCCGCGGGAGCGATGGCCTCGCTCTGCACCGCCCGGGCTGCGGCCTTGCGTTCCTTACGGGTACCGACGCCACGTCGCTCGATCGTACGAGTGGTCATGAACAGCAGCCAGGCCACGGCGAGCACCCCGAAGCCGATCCAGACGCTCGGCTTGAAGGCGATTTGGGCGACCCAGTCCACGATCCCGGTCAGCACCAAGCCGATCGGCACCAGGGAGTAGGCAGCGATCCGGGCAGCGGCGAGGAAGCGCTTCCGGTACGCGGTGACGGCGGCGATGCCCAGGCCCGCCGCGGACGCCGCGGAACAGATGGTCTCGGCAAGCATCAGGGCCTCCAGGCGCACGGGGAAAAGTCCCTTCCATCCTGCACCGGTCACCCTCCGGGCCGCCACGATCCGCGACCACAATCAGGGACATTTCAGGGCCGGGATCCTCCCAGGGTGCCGATCGGAAGCGATCCGGTCGCACGGAGCCGGAGCGGATCGGATGCCGATTGGGGCGCTCGCGCGGGCCCTGGGAGACTGGCCGCATGAGCGATTCCACCCCCGCGCCCGTCGTCCTCGACGTCTGGTGCGAACTCCAGTGCCCCGACTGTCACCAGGCCCTCACCGATGTGCACGCCCTGCGGTCCAAGTACGGTGACCGCCTTGAGGTGCGGCTGCGGCACTTCCCGCTGGAGAAGCACAAGCACGCCTACGCCGCCGCGCAGGCCGCCGAGGAGGCGGCGGCCCAGGGCAAGGACTGGCCGTACATCGAGGCGATTCTCGCCCGTACCGACGACCTCGGCCGCAGCGGCGAGCCGCTGCTGATCGATGTGGCGCGGGAACTCGGCCTGGACGCCGAGGAGATGGACACCGCTCTGATCGACGGACGCCACATGCTGATCGTCGACGCCGACCAGGCCGAGGGCAAGGCGATCGGGGTCACCGGTACGCCGACGTATGTGATCGGCGACGAGCGGCTGGACGGCGGCAAGAGCCAGGACGGGCTGCGCGAACGGATCGAGGAGATCGCCGACCGGCTGCTCGCCGAGCAGGGCTGAGCCGACGGGGCGGCTCGTGCTGTGGCCGGAAAGGTTTGCCGGGCACCTCGCGGCGCCCGGTGCGGTGCATCGCAAGGCGGAGGATCCCCCTCGTACCGGACGTACTCGGGGTGATGCGACAACGCGGCGAGGCGCCGTGACGGGCGTCGCGAGCCGGTGAACCTTTCCGGATCACAGCAGCTGGAGCGTCTTGGCCAGGTTGTACTGAGTCGTTCGGTAACCGAGCGACTCGTACAGCCGCAGGGCCGGCGTGTTGGAGGCGAGGACATGCAGTCCGATCCGGTCGTCGCCCGCCCCGAGCGCGATGCGTTCGGCCTGGAGCATCAGCGCCCGGCCGTACCCCCTCCCCCGGAACTCCTCACGTACTTCGACGTCGAACACGTACCCCACCAGCATTCCCGGGTGTATTTCGTGCCGCCCCACCCACACATGTCCCACGACCTCGTCCTCGTGGACGAGGACGTGCAGATGCGCTCCCTCGGTGGCGAGGCCGTGCGGCAGGTTCTGGCCGTAGCTGGTCTCGGCTTTCCTCATGGCCTGTTCCACAGGGACGCCACGGTCGATCCAGGTCTGCGCATAGCTGGTGATCGCGTCGCGCTCCCAGCACGCGAATTCGTCTTCCGTCATCGGCCGGGCGGCGACACCGCCAGGCAGCGCCGGTGAACTCTGCGGCAGTGTCTTGATCATGTTCCTGCTGCGCTCGGAGTAGCCCAGCGCGGTGGCCAGTCCATGCCCCGCGGTGTCGTCCGCCGGGATCGCCGCTATCACCTGGGTGCAGCCCCAGCCGCGCAGCACCTCTTCGGCCGCCAGCGCCGCGACGGTGCCGCGGCCGCGCCTGCGGCGGGATTCGTCGATGTGCAGGGAACGGAGCACGCCCGCCTTCTCGCCGAACCCCGGATCTGTGCCGATCTCGACGGCGCCGACGGGCCGCCCGTTGTCGCACACGTCGTACGCGTGGCTCTTCGCGCCGTCGGCGCCTTGCTGGATCGGCCCGGTCGGCCGGAGAGTCGTGGTCATCGAAGACGTTTCTATCCGCTGAGCCCTGCCCCGTCACGCTATTTTTACGGGTTCGAGGTACGGGCTCTACGGGTCGAGGTCGTTCCCGGCCCGCTCGTCGAAGATCCGCATGGCCTTGAGGGTCACCGGGCCCGGCCCGCCGGGCAGCTCACGGCCGTCCACCCGGTGAACGGCCTGCACATCACGCAGGGTGGAGGTCAGGAAGATCTCCTCGGCCCGCTCCAGGACATCGAACGGCAGATCGGTCTCCTCGGCCCCCGTCCACTCCACGGCCAGCGCGCGGGTGATCCCGGCGAGGCAGCCGGAGGCGACCGGCGGGGTGTGCACCTGCCCGTCGAGGACGACGAAGACATTGGACCCGGTGCCTTCGCAGAGCTGTCCGACCGTGTTGGCGAAGAGTGCCTCCGACGCGCCGTGCTCATGGGCGCGGGCGAGGGCGACGACGTTCTCGGCGTAAGAGGTGGTCTTGAGCCCGGCGAGCGCACTGCGTTCGTTGCGTGTCCAGGGGGCGGTGATCACGGCGGTGGTGTCGGGGCGACGCCCCGCCTCCCCCAGGGCGACGACGAGGCCGGGGCCGGCGTCGCCACGGTCGGAGCCGAGCGGGGACAGCCCTCCCGTGTAGGTGATACGCAGCCGGCCGAGCGCCATCGGGTTGGCGTCGATGACGGCGGTGCAGGCGCGGCGCACCTCCTCGAGGTCGGGGTCGGGGAGGCCGAGGCCGCGGGCCGAGCGGGTCAGCCGGTCGAGGTGTCGGGTGAGGGCGAAGGGCCTGCCCTCGACGGTCTTGACCGTCTCGAAGATGCCGTCCCCCACGGTGAGTCCGTGGTCGAACACGGACACCCGGGCATCGTCGGCGTCCCGCAGTTCGCCGTTGACCCAAATCCTCATTGCGCGGTCCTTCCAGTCGCCTCGTAAACGCCCGACGCCACAGCGAGCAGCCGGGAGGCCTTGAGTTCGGTCTCGTCCCATTCACGCTCCGGGTCGGAGCCCCAGGTGATGCCGGCCCCCGTGCCGAAGCGGAGTACAGGGGCGGTCCCGGTCCGGTCCATCCAGAAGGTCCGTATGCCGACGGCCAGGGAGGCGGTGCGGCGGTCGGCGTCGACCCAGCCGATGCCGCCGCAGTAGGGCCCGCGCGGAGCAGTCTCCAGTTCTTCGATGATCCTGAGGGCGCTGGACTTGGGTGCCCCGGTGACGGAGCCGGGTGGAAACGCCGCGTCGAGGAGTTCGGGCCAGCCGACGCCCTCGGCGAGCTCTCCGCGCACGGTGGAGACGAGGTGGACGAGGCCTGGGTGCTTCTCCACCACGCAGAGGTCGGGGACCGTGACCGATCCGGTGGCACAGACCCGGCCGAGGTCGTTGCGGACCAGGTCGACGATCATCACGTTCTCGGCGTGGTCCTTCTCCAACAGATCGTCCTCGGTCCGTCCAGTGCCCTTGATCGGTCCCGACTCGACGGTCCGGCCGTCGCGCCTGAGAAAGAGTTCGGGGGACGCGGTGGCGATCTCCACGCCGTGCGCGGGCAGTCGGATCGTTCCCGCGTACGGGGCTGGATTGCCGCGCGCCAGCAGCGCGGTCAGCGCGTCCACGTCCGCGGCGGCCGGGTCGGGCAGTGTCGCGGTCATCACCCGGCAGAGGTTGGCCTGGTAGACCTCGCCCGCCGCGATGTACTCGCGGATCCGCCGTACGCCCGCGGTGTACGCGGCACGGTCCAGGGACGAGTTCCAGTCATCGGCCGCGGGCCCACGCCAGGCGCCGCGTACCGGGGCGGGCACCGCCTCGGTACGCACGGCGGCGAAGCGCGCGCAGACGGGACTGCCATCGAAATCGACGGATACGGCCCAGAAGCCGGACGAGTCGAGGGCTGAGGGATCACTGGTCACGTCCTGCAGATCGGACGCGACGAGGCCGCCGAAGCGGGCCATTGGAGCAAGGTCGTGCACGCCGTTGAGTCTAGGACGGCGCGCGATGACCTGCGGCGGGGCGCACGCACCTCAGCACGCTGCACAAACGCGTTTTTGTACTGGCCCGGGAATCCGCTAGAGTTCAACACGTCGCCGGGACGCGCAAGCGGACCGGGAAAGACAAGCGGACGTAGCTCAGTTGGTAGAGCGCAACCTTGCCAAGGTTGAGGTCGCCAGTTCGAACCTGGTCGTCCGCTCGCAGAAAGTGGGGGATCTTCCCGAACCCTCACTCCTGGTGGAGTGGCCGAGAGGCGAGGCAACGGCCTGCAAAGCCGTCTACACGGGTTCAAATCCCGTCTCCACCTCCAAGGACGATTAGCTCAGCGGGAGAGCGCTTCCCTGACACGGAAGAGGTCACTGGTTCAATCCCAGTATCGTCCACTGATCCGCAAGGATTCCCGCGCGATTAGCTCAGCGGGAGAGCGCTTCCCTGACACGGAAGAGGTCACTGGTTCAATCCCAGTATCGCGCACGCAGTACACGCAGGTTCACCCTGCGCGATTAGCTCAGCGGGAGAGCGCTTCCCTGACACGGAAGAGGTCACTGGTTCAATCCCAGTATCGCGCACCAGCAAAAGCCCCGGTCGTCTCGGCGACCGGGGCTTTGTCGTTTCCGCGACGAGCAGCAGTGGGTGCCGGTGAGCGGCCGGGCGGCAAAACGCACCGCGGGCCCGGACGGAAGGCGTCCGGGCCTGCGGTCAGGCGCTCACCGGTGTCGGCCCGCTCAGGACGAGAAGAGCATGCGGCCGAAGCTCTTGTGCCGGTGGTGACCGCCGTGGTGGCCTCCGTACTGCGGGGCGCCCCAGGCGGGCGCCGGGGCGGCCGGGTAGGCCTGCGGGGCGGACGGCGCGGGCGGGGCCTGCTGCGTCCACTGCGCCTCGATGCGGGTCAGGGACTCCAGCTCGCCGTAGTCGAGGAAGATCCCCCGGCAGCCGCTGCACTGTTCAATCTGTATGCCATTGCGGTTGTACGTCTGCATCTGTGCGTGGCACTTGGGGCACTGCATGGTTCGGCTCACTCCTCGCCGTCGGGTCGCCGTCGCCGGAATGCATGCCCGCCGACGGTCGGTTCAGCCTACGACGAGTGCTCGGCGGCCAACTCGGGAGGGAGGGAGGCGATTCGGGCACAGGCATCGATCAGCGTCTGCTCCACCTCGTCCGGAGTTCGGCCCTCCGCCGTGGACTTGGCCAATGCCAGTGCCGCGGTCTGAACGGTCAGGGCGCGGGCCGGGACGTCCAGTTCGGGCCAGGGGTCGCCCTCGGCGCGTACGGCGGGTCCGCCGGCTGCCCGGTAGGCGTCCAGGAAGCGGAGCCAGACCTCGGGGGGCAGCAGCCCGGCCGCGTACCAGGCGGCGGGGCGGGCGAGGTCCCATGCGGGGTCGCCGAGGCCGACGTCGTCGACGTCGATGAGCAGCCAGGGGCCGTGCGGGGCGGGGTGGCGGACGAGTTGCCCGAGGTGCAGATCGCCGTGGCACAGGAAGTGGGAGCGGTGCCGGGGCGCGGCGGCTTCGTCGCGGGCCCAGGCGGGCAGACGGTGCCACGCTTCGAGTACGGGGGCGGTGGCCGGGTCGCCGGGCCGGGCGGCGCGCATCCGGGCAATGGCGAGTGAAGCCTTTGCGGGGCCCCTCATGGGCGGGATCGCGAGGGAGGGCGGGGTCGGGGACAGGTGCAGCCTGGCCAGCAGAACAGCGGCCTCTTCCCAGGGAGCGGAGTCGGGGTCGCCGGGGTCGACGGGCTCACCGTGGGGCCACAGGGTGACCGGGCGGCCCTGGAGGGTGGTGGAGGGTACGGCGGGCCGGGGCTGCAGGGGGGCCAGGAGGATGCCGGTCAGGCGGGGGTCGTTCGCGAGGGTCAGCCGGGTCAGCAGGTCGGGGGTGTCCGTGCCGGGGGCGTGTGCCTTGGCGACGACGGGCCCGCTGCGGACCACCGTGCCGTCCGCGCGGTCGGCGAGCACTGCCGGTGGCGGGCAGGCACAGACGTCCTCGGAATCTGCGTGGGCGGCCCGGTGGGCGAGGGCGCCCAGCGCGCGTACGACTGCAGTGGTCACGGACTCCCCCGGTGGCGGACAGGTGTGGGTGGCCCGATGCGCGCCGGGCCCGCCGCTGAGCGTACGCGCGTCGTGAAAAGGCCCCGGACAGCGCGTTGTCCGGTCAGCTCCCCAGCTGACCGGACAAACGCTGCCGCCCGCCGCACCCCCGTCCCCACGGGGTTGTTGGCCGGATGTCCCGGTCCGGACCGCTCTTCCGGACCCGGGGCGCCGCTCAGCGCCCCAGCATCACGCCCACGGACGACGCCTGTGTGACCACTGCGTCCCAGCCGCCGAAGACGACCACGAGCAGGGCCGCCAGAGGAAGAACCATCGCCGTCGCCACCAGCGGGTGGCGCGTACCGGACGAGGGGCGGCTGCCGAACGGGACATGGAACCTGCGTCCCCGCGTACGGATCATGGTCCGCGCTGCCGTGTCCGCCATGGTTCCTCTCCTGACTGGATGTGGAGCGGCAGGCGTGTGACCTCGGGGGACGAGTGCTGCGCCCGCCGCTTGACTTCAACATTAGGGACGCGGACGGCGTACGACGTCATGCCCGCGTACCGAATTCCGGGCCTCCCGGAGGATGAGCCCCGGGTAGTCGATGTACTCCCCTGGGTGGAGATCGGGCGCCTGATCCCGGGGTCATCCCGGAGGGGTGCCCGGAATGTTGTGGATCAGGTGGGCAAAGGGATACGGCGGCAGGTCGGACGGCGACCGTGACTTCACTCACTCGCCCTCGCCCCGGCTCCCGGTCGTGGGACGCCGGTACGTCGCCCCAGCCGCCTCGGTCCCGTCCCCGCGGGGTCCATGTTGCGCGCCCCGCTCGTCGGGTCCCTGGCCCTCACGACTCCAACCCCTCGTCATCACAACCGCTTTGATGACCAGACACCGTTCGGTGCGGGACCGGCTGCGGCCCCACTTGCCGTCATGGACCGTGCCGCGCACTGACAATCGATCGGCGGGCGAGGGCGCGGCCTCTGAGCGCCCCGGGCGCCGGGTACGTAAGCTGTGCCTCGTCAGGCGTACCAGGCAGCGGGGATGGGCAGACATGGCGATGATGCGGCTCCGGCGCGAGGACCCGCGTGTCGTCGGCTCGTTCAGGCTGCACCGGCGGCTCGGGGCGGGCGGCATGGGTGTCGTCTATCTCGGTTCGGACCGGCGGGGCCAGCGGGTGGCGCTGAAGGTGATCCGTCCGGATCTGGCGGAGGACCAGGAGTTCCGCTCGCGGTTCGCGCGCGAGGTGTCCGCCGCGCGGCGGATCCGCGGTGGCTGTACGGCGCGTCTGGTGGCCGCCGATCTGGAGGCGGACCGCCCGTGGTTCGCCACGCAGTACGTCCCGGGGCCCTCACTGCACGACAAGGTGGCCGAGGAGGGTCCGCTGTCGGCGGCCGAGGTGGCCTCGATCGGGGCGGCGCTCTCCGAGGGCCTGGTGGCGGTGCACGAGGCCGGTGTCGTCCACCGTGACCTCAAGCCGTCGAACATCCTCCTCTCCCCCAAGGGCCCCCGGATCATCGACTTCGGGATCGCCTGGGCGACCGGGGCGAGCACGCTCACGCATGTCGGTACGGCGGTGGGCTCGCCGGGATTCCTGGCGCCCGAGCAGGTGCGCGGCGCGACTGTGACGCCCGCGACGGACGTGTTCTCGCTCGGTGCCACGCTGGCGTACGCGGCGATGGCCGACTCGCCTTTCGGGCACGGCAGTTCCGAGGTGATGCTGTACCGCGTGGTGCACGAGGAACCGCAGTTGTACGACGTGCACGATGCGCTCGCGCCACTGGTGAGCGCCTGCCTGGCGAAGGACCCCGAGGAGCGGCCCAGCACGCTTCAACTCTCCATGCGGCTCAAGGAGATCGCGGCGCGGGAGGCACAGGGTCTGCACGAGAGCCGTCCGCCCGTTCAGCGTTCGGCACAGGAGCTGGACCGGCCGACCGGTCGTATCGACGGCCCGTACACCGAGCAGCAGACCCGGCGTACGGCTCCTCCAGCACCCCGTCCGCAGAAGCAGAAGCAACCTCAGAGCAGCCGGCAGGCCACGTCGTCGCGGTCCGGGGCGCCGCGCACCGGTGGTTCGCGCCCCCGGCACCATCAGCCGCCACGCAGTACAACACGGTCCGGCAAGCGCACGCAGAGCACGAACGGGACGAACGGCCGGCCGGGAACGCGGCCCGGGGCCCGTAAGACTTCGACGGGGCGACGTCCCGCCAATCCGCGGCTGCTGCGGCAGCGGCTCGTCGTCTTCGTCGTGGTCACGCTGCTGGTGGCGCTGGGCATCGCGGCAGCACAGGGCTGCCAGGGTCCGGCCCGCGGGCTGGGCACGAGCCAGAGCCAGTCCCCGAACCAGCCCCAGGGCCGGCCCCAGGACCAGGGCCCGCAGCCTCAGTAGGCCGTCAGTCCTGCGGGCGGCCCGAAGCCACCGCGTAGAACGCGACCGCGGCGGCCGCTCCCACGTTCAGCGAGTCGACGCCGTGCGCCATCGGGATGCGCACCCATTCGTCGGCGGCGACCAGGGCCTGGGTGGACAGTCCGTCACCCTCGGCGCCGAGCATCAGCGCCACCTTGTCCATCCTGTGCGGTGCCGCCTCGTCGATGCTGCCGGCCTTTTCGTCCGGGGTCAGCGCGAGGAGTTCGAAGCCCGCTTCCCGTACGGTCTCCAGGGCCTTGGGCCAGGTATCGAGACGGGCGTAGGGGACGGAGAAGACCGCGCCCATCGAGACCTTGACGGAGCGCCGGTAGAGCGGGTCGGCGCAGTCCGGGGAGAGCAGTACGGCGTCCATGCCGAGGGCGGCGGCGCTGCGGAAGATCGCCCCGATGTTGGTGTGGTCGTTGACGGCCTCCATGACGACCACCCGGCGGGTCGTCGCCAGCAGTTCGTGGGCCGTCGGCAGGGGTTTACGCTGCATCGAGGCGAGGGCGCCGCGGTGGACGTGGTAGCCGGTGACACGTTCGGCGAGCTCGGGGGTGACCGCGTACACCGGGGCCGGGACCTCGTCGATGACGTCGCGCATCAGGTCGATCCACTTCGCCGAGAGCAGCATCGACCGCATCTCGTACCCGGCGTGCCTGGCGCGTCTGATCACCTTCTCGCCCTCGGCGATGAAGAGGCCCTCGGCGGGCTCTCGCCTGCGCCGGAGTTCGACGTCGGTGAGTCCGGTGTAGTCGCGCAGGCGGGGGTCGTCGGGGTCGTCGACGGTGATGAGATCAGCCACGGGTTCGATACTGCCTTGTCCGGTGTGTGGTGCCAACGGCTTGGGAGAAGTTCCGTTACCGCTGGTTACTCGGCGGGGTGTGGGCGGCGCTCGCGCCGGCTATTCGGCGGGGAGCGGTGCGGAGCTCGCGCCGACCGCGACGACATCGCCGATGACGATGACGGCCGGGGGGCGTACGTCTTCGGCAACGGCCCGTTCGGCGACGGTCGCGAGTGTTGCGTCGACCCGGCGCTGGGCTGCCATGGTGCCCTCCTGGACAAGGGCGACCGGAGTCTCGGGGGCCTTGCCGTGGGCGATGAGGGTACGGGCGATGGCGCCGATCTTGTCGACGGCCATCAGGAGCACGAGCGTGCCGCGCAGCTTGGCGAGGGCCGGCCAGTCGACCAGCGAGCGCTCGTCGTCGGGGGCGACATGACCGCTCACGACGGTGAACTCATGCGCCACACCGCGATGGGTGACGGGAATTCCGGCCGCGCCGGGCACGGAGATCGAGCTGGAGATGCCGGGGACGACGGTGCAGGCGATGCCTTCGGCGGCGAGCGCCTGGGCCTCCTCCATGCCACGGCCGAAGACGAACGGGTCGCCGCCCTTGAGCCGCACGACGGCCTTGCCCGCCTTGGCGTGCTCGATGAGCGCCTGGTTGATCGCCTCCTGGGCCATGTAGCGGCCGTACGGAATCTTCGCGGCGTCGATCACCTCGACGTGCGGCGGGAGTTCGTCGAGCAGGTCGCGCGGGCCGAGGCGGTCTGCGATGACGACGTCGGCCTCGGCGAGGAGGCGGCGGCCGCGCACCGTGATCAGGTCCGGGTCACCGGGGCCGCCGCCGACCAGGGCGACACCGGGCGTCCGGCTGCGATGGTGGGGTGCGGCGAGGGTGCCGTCGCGCAGGCCCTCGACGATGGCGTCGCGGACGGCGGCACAGTGGCGCGGGTCACGGCCGTGGGTGTCGGTGGTGAGGACGGCGACGGTCATGCCCTCGCTGCGGCCGGTGGCCGGGGTCCAGGCGGTGGCGGCGTCGGCGTTGTCGCTGCGGACGCACCAGGTGCGGGTGCGCTCGGCCTCGGCGGAGGCGGCGTCGTTCGCCGAGGTGTCGTCGGACGCGATGAGGGCGTACCAGGTGTCGGCCAGGTCACCGTCGGCGTACGGGCGGCGCTCCCAGCGGATCTCACCGGCATCGGCCATCGCCTCGACGGACGGGGTCGCGGCCGGCGACACGAGGACGATGTCGGCACCTGCCGCGATGAGCGCGGGGAGGCGGCGCTGAGCGACCTGGCCGCCGCCGACCACGACGACTCGACGGCCGCTGAGACGCAGTCCGACGGGGTACGCAGGGTGATCGGCGTGATCGGCGTGATCTGCGTGCTCGGCCATGGCGATGCGGGCTCCTCGTGCAGGGGACGGAGTGCGGCGGCCGCTGCGGCGGTGGAGCGGCTGTGACGTGCGGGGTCGTGGGGCCCGGTCCACGATACGGGTTGGGGTGCGGGGTGGTGGGGTGCGGTGGGGCGCCTGCGGCGGGCCTGTTCCCCCTGCCCGCCCCTTCCCGTAACCGGGAGCTCCGCCACCGGACCCCCCGCTCCTCGAACGCCGGAGGAGCTGGGGGCGGTGGAGGGATTACTTCTCCGTGACGCCTGCCGAGTCGAACGACGCCACCTCATGCATCGCCCGCGCCGCACTCTGCACGATCGGCAGCGCCAGCAGAGCACCCGTGCCTTCGCCGAGGCGGAGGTCGAGGTCGACCAGCGGGCGCAGGCCCAGCTTGTTGAGTGCGGCGACATGGCCGGGCTCGGCGCTGCGGTGGCCGGCGATGCAGGCGGCGAGGGCCTCGGGGGCGATCGCCCGGGCGACCAGGGCCGCGGCGCCCGCGCTCACGCCGTCGAGGATGACGGGCGTACGGAGCGAGGCACCTCCCAGCAGGAAGCCGGCCATTGCCGCGTGTTCGAGGCCGCCCACCGATGCCAGGACACCGATCGGGTCGGCCGGGTCGGGCTGGTGGAGTTCGAGTGCCCGGCGGACCACATCGACCTTGCGGGCGTGCATCTCGTCGTTGATGCCGGTACCGCGACCTGTCACCTCGGCCGGGTCCAGGCCCGTGTAGACGCAGATCAGTGCGGCCGACGCGGTGGTGTTGGCGATGCCCATCTCACCGGTGAGCAGGCCCTTGTTGCCTGCCGCGACCAGATCGCGGGCGGTCTCGATGCCGACCTCGATGGCCGCGAGGACCTCTTCCCGGGTGAGGGCCGGGCCGGTCGTGAAGTCGGCCGTTCCGGCGCGCACCTTGCGGGGAAGGAGGCCCGGCGTCGCGGGCAGCTCCATGGCCACGCCGACGTCGACCACGCACACCTCGGCGCCGACCTGGGCCGCGAACGCGTTGCAGACCGCGCCGCCGCCGAGGAAGTTGGCGACCATCTGGCCGGTGACCTCCTGGGGCCACGCGGTGACGCCCTGGGCGTGCACCCCGTGGTCCCCCGCGAAGATCGCGACGGCCGCGGGCTCAGGGATCGGCGGCGGGCACATCCGGGAGAGTCCCGACAACTGCGCGGAGATGATCTCCAGCATGCCGAGCGCACCGGCGGGCTTGGTCATCCGCTTCTGGCGTTCCCACGCCTCGCCGAGCGCCTTGGCGTCCAGCGGACGGATGTTGGAGATGGTCTCCTGCAGCAGGTCGTGCGGCTTCTCGCCGGGCAGGGCACGGCGACCGTACGTCTCCTCGTGCACGACCCAGGACAGCGGGCGGCGCTTGGACCAGCCTGCCTGCATCAGTTCGGGCTCCTCGGGGAACTCGTCGACGTAACCGACACAGAGGTACGCGACGACTTCGAGGTGCTCGGGCAGGCCCAGGGCGCGGACCATCTCGCGCTCGTCGAAGAAACTGACCCAGCCGACGCCGAGGCCTTCGGCGCGGGCGGCGAGCCACAGGTTCTCGACGGCGAGCGCCGAGGAGTACGGGGCCATCTGCGGCTGGGTGTGCCGGCCGAGGGTGTGGCGGCCGCCGCGGGTGGGGTCGGCGGTGACGACGATGTTGACCGGGGTGTCGAGGATGGCCTCGATCTTCAGTTCCTTGAACTGCTTGGCCCGGCCCTTGGGAAGCGACTTGGCGTAGGCCTCGCGTTGACGCTGTGCCAGTTCGAGCATGGAACGACGGGTCTCCGCCGAGCGGATGACGACGAAGTCCCAGGGCTGCGAGTGGCCGACGCTGGGCGCCGTGTGCGCGGCTTCGAGGACGCGGAGCAGCACCTCGTGCGGAATCGGGTCGCTGCGGAAGCCGTTGCGGATGTCGCGGCGCTCGCGCATGACCCGGAGTACTGCCTCGCGCTCTGCGTCGTCATAGCCGGGTGCGGGCGCGGAGGCGGGAGCCTCGGTCTCGTCGGACTTGGACGCCTCGGGGGCTTCCGCTTCCTCGGCGTGGGGCTGGAGCTGGGGCTCGGGCTGGACCTCGGGCTGTGCGGACTCCACGGGCACGGACTCCACGGGCGCGGACTCCACGAGCACGGTCTCCGTGGCCTGGGGAGTGTCCGTGGGAGCCGTGATGTCCGGGGTCTCGATGACTTCCGGGCCCGGTTCGGGCTCCGGCTCGGCCACCGTCAGAACCTCGGCCTCGGGAACGGGGACGGGAACGGGAACGGGAACGGGAACGGGGACGGGGACGGGGACGGGGACGGGCACGGGCACGGGCACGGGGACCGGCTCAGGAGCTTCGGCGGGCGCGACGTTCTCGACGGCCTCAACGGTCTCGACCGCTTCAGCGGACTCGGCGGCGGCCTCGGGCTGGGCGGGCTGGACCGGCTCCATCGCGAACGCCACGCGCTCGGGCTCGGGCTCCGTCTCCACGGCCTGCTCCACGACGGGCGTCGGGGCCAGGTGCGGGGTCGTCGGCACCGAACCCTCCACGGGCACGAACTGGCCCATGGGGGCGGCTTCCGCGACGTCCTCCGATGCGACGGCAGCGACGTCGGCAGGCACCTCTGCCTCTGCCTCTGCCTCTGCAGGAACGTCTACCGGAACCTCGACGGGCGTCTCGACAGCGGTCGGTACCGCATCGGCCTCGGGAGCGCTGACGGCCTCCGGCACCACGACCGGAGCGACCTGCACCGGCTGTGCCTGCTGTGCCTGCTGTGCCTGCTGTGCCTGCTGTGTCGCCGGTTCCGGCTCGGCGACCGGCTCCGGCGCGACCGTTTCTGCCGCCACTGGGGGCACGACCGGCTGCGGCGCCTCGGCCGCCCACGGGCTCCCGCCCTGCGGCAGGATCTCACCGAGCTGCGGGCCCGGCAGTCCGGCCGCCTCGTCAACCGGCGTCTCGAAGTGCTCGGGCCCGGTGGTCGGCGGGCCGGCCTGCCGTACGGGGGCCTGGGTCTGGGCCTGCGCCTGGGGCGCGCCCGCGGGTCCGCGGTCGGCGAGCGAGCGGACCACGCCACCGGTCGGCGTTCCGCCGTAGGACGGCCCGCCGTCTGTCACGACCGGGCCGCGATGCAGCGGTCGGCGCACCGGGGCCTGGGTCTGCGCTGCCGTGGCCGGAGCGGGAGCCGGGGTGGGCGACGGGATGCGTACGCCCCTCAGGTCGACAGAGCCGGAGTCGCGGCCACCGGACTCGTGCGTCCCCTGGCCGGTCTCGGGCCGGGGTTCGGCCACCGGCTGCTGTGCGGCGTACGCGTCCGCGAGCTGCACCTGAACGGGTTCCTGCAGCTGTACCTGCACGGGCCCCTGGGGCTGCGCGGGAGTCTCGCCGGCCGGCTGGGAGTGGACCGCGTGTGCCGAGGGCTGGGCCTGGTGGGCGCCCTGTTCAGGCAACAGCGCCGGCGCGGCGACACCCTCGGGGTACTGACCGGGGGCCGGTACCGCCTGGGGGTCGCTCCAGGCTCCCTGGCGGCTCGGCATCAGCAGGAGATCGTCGTCCTCGGAGGACACATGCTCGGAGGGAGCGAGGTAGGTGTAGGCATCCGGGGCGGCGATGCCCGGCTGCTCCACCATGCCTGCGTTCTCCGGCAGTCCCTCACCCGGGATCTGGCCGGTGTCACTCATGCGTACCCCTCGCCCATCGTCAGTGCTCCTTCGGCCTTTCGCCCGGGACGCCCGACCACGGCACGCCGGCGCTCGTCAACAAGAACGAGCGGGCGCGTCGCGCGGCACGAAACGGTCGCGGACATACTGCATTCTCGCGGCCGTTCGCCGCCGCGGCAGCTCATTTCGCCACGGCCCGCTGTGGACTGCGCCACGTCGCGCATCCCCCGGTTCTGCCGTACCACAACGGGGGCCAAAACGGCCCCCTTTTCCAGACATTGACGAACGAAACGACGAACGTCCAGCCGCGGTGCAACGATCGGCCAGCCTACCTCGCGCTGTACACCGACCGGCTCAGGGGGCGAGGTCCAAACGCAGCGCCGAAAGCAGGAACACGACCGAGCGTTCGCGCTCCGACCATGCGGCCGTGTCGAGCTCGACGGACTGGAGGAGCGAACACCGGACGGTGTACCCGTTCCCTGTGAGTGCCGCGCCGAGTGCCTCGGCCTCGTCGCGCGTCGACGCATGGGTCACGATGCGCTCCGGCCGACGCTCGGTGACGGCGGTGACGACGGGGACTCCCCCGCCCCCGATCCGTACGACATCGGGCTCCGGCAGCCGTTCCAGCACATGAGGTGCCCGGCCCTCGACGACCTGGATCTGGACTCCGAAGGACCGGGCCGCCGCCGTGGTGCGGGCACAGGCCGCCGGGTCGCTGTCGACCGCCAGGACCGCCGCCCCGAAACGGGCGGCCTCCACCGCCAGGGCCCCGCTGCCGGAGCCGATGTCCCACAGGAGGTCTCCGGTACGGGGGCCCAGACGGGCCAGTTGGGCAGCGCGCAGCCCCGGGGACTCGCCCTCGCCGCTCCCGTCCCCGTCGTCCGTGGCGCCGCCCGGGTAGGCCTGAGAGGGCAGTGCCCAGCCGCGTACGCCACGGGGGTAGGCGGGGTGACGGCCGGCGATCCAGGCGCCGGTGGCCTGCGGTTCGGGGCCGCCACCGATGACGATCACCACGTTGGGGTCGCGCCAGACGTGGTCGGCGGCCTTCTCGGAGGTGAGGACGCTGACCTGTTCGCGTGCGGTGCCGAGTTCCTCGCAGATGACGAAGGTGCGGTGGACGTCTTCGAGGAGCAGGGCGAGTTCGGCGGGGCCCGCGCCGGGCGAGGTGAGGACGGCGACCTTGTGGTGGGCGCGGCAGACGTTGACGGCGCGGCGCAGGGTGCGGGGGTGGGCGACGACGGTCTGCGCGTCCTCCCACGGCATCCCGGCGCGGGCGAAGGCGGTGGCGACGGAGGACACCGCGGGCACCACTTCGACTTCGAGGCCGTGCTCGGGTGCTCGGAGATTGCGTACGACTCCGAAGAAGCCGGGGTCTCCGTCGGCGAGGACCACGGCGCTGCCGCGGTGTCCGGCGATCCGGCGGGCGGCCAGGTCGATGGAGCCCAGGCGGATCCGTTCGGCGTTCGCCGGGACTTCGGGCAGTGCGAGGTGGTGGGCGGCTCCGGCGACGAGCGTGGCGGCCGAGAGGGCGGCCGTGGCCCCTGCGGTCAGTGGCGAGCCGTCCCAGCCGATCACGGTGACCCGATCGGCCATCTGTCGTCAGTCTCCTGGAGTTGTCGCACGTAGGGATGCCCGTGAGGGGCGGGCAGGGTGAGAGTACCCGGTCCGTACCAGTACGGTGCCAGGACCCCTTCGAGGGGTCAGTTCCAGTCGTTGTAGGCGCCGTAGCCGCCCGCTTCGGCAAGCTGCTCGGCAACCCCTTCGAGGTCCTCGGGAAGCAGACCCCAGACGATCAGGTCGGTCCTGATGTCGGTCCAGCCTCCGTCTGTGCCGTTCTCGGTACGGGTGCGCGCTATGCGGGCGTTGCGCAGGACGCCCTCGCTGATGCAGCCGAGCTTCTGGGCGACCTGCTGGGAGGCGGTGTTGTCGGCGGCAGTGCGCAGTTCGATGCGCTCGAAGCCCTGGTCGCGGAAGAGCCACTGGGCCAGCGCCAGTACGGACTCGGTGGCGTATCCCTCGCCGCGTGCCCAGGGGGCGGTGATGTACGCGGCCTCGGTGGCGAGGGTGCGCCAGTCGGTGTTGCGCAGGCGGACCGAGCCGACGAGTCGCTGGGTGAGGAATTCGGTGACGGCGAGGACGATGCCGTCGCCCGTGGTGCGCTGTGCGGGAGCGATCCTGCGGACCCAGCGTTCTGCGTCGACCTGAGTGTAGGGGTGAGGGGCCCCGGTCCAGGCGGTGACGAGTTCGTCGTTCATCATCTCGATGTACGCGGGAACGTCCGCCATGTCGAAGGGGCGCAGCACCAACCGATCCGTGCTGATGGAGATGTCCGGAAAGGTGGAAGTCATGCGCAGCTCCATGCCGAAGACCGTGTAAAGACACAGCATGCAGCATCGGGCCGACGTTGTGCATGGGCGGGTCCGTACGACGGAGCCCCGCGCCCCCCTGATGG